>NZ_CAMTTF010000008.1 GCF_947077765.1 Salinibacter grassmerensis
GACAACGCGACGTTTGAGGGGAGCTTGATTGAGCCGGTGGCCCTGGAGGAGGGGCTTCGGTTTGCGATTCGGGAGGGGGGGCACACGGTCGGCGCCGGCGTGGTGACCGATATCCTGGACTAAAAATCGTTTGGCACCGGGGCTCCCCTGACCGTTGCGCTCGACTGGTTCGTGCGTACTGCTCAGGCTAGCCCCACGCCGCATCCGCGGACGTAGCTCAACTGGGAGAGCAGCGGACTCCAAATCCGCCGGTTGGGGGTTCGAGTCCTCCCGTCCGTGCTGTATTGCGGGCCGCGTGAGTGCCTGCTCGAACCGGCCTTCTTCGTGTTGTGTTGATGAGCCGCTCCAACGAGCGCGTTCTGTTGCAGGCCACGGTCTGATCATCTGACTCTTTGCCCATGACCTGGATACGTGAGTACCTGGAAAACGTCGTCGCGGAGATGGAGAAGGTAAACTGGCCCGGTCGCGACGAACTGATAAGTAGCACGCTCATCACGATCGTCGCTACACTGATCGTCTCCGGGTTTATTTTCCTGTCCGACCAGCTCATTCAACGGGTCCTGGAAATTCTCTACCGGGTATAACCCGACGTGGTGGACCGCGCATCGACTGCTGCAGGCATTTGACATCTGCTATGGCTGAAGACATTGACCCAGATACATGGTACGTGCTCCGCACGTTCTCGAACCACGAGAAAAAGGTGCGCCGGTACCTCGAAAGTGAAATCGAGCGAATTGGCCTTGAGGATCAGGTCGAAGAAATCCTGATTCCTACGGAGACGGTCTTCGAAATGAAGGGGGGAGAGAAGAAGACGAAGGAGAAGACATTCTTCCCCGGATACATCCTCCTCAATTGCACACTCACGTCCGAGCTCCGCGACCTCGCCGAGGATCTCCCGTCGGTCATCGGGTTCCTGACGACGGGCACCGGCGACGAACCCACCCAGCTCCGAGAGGAGGAGATCAAGCGCATCCTGGGCAAGATGGATCGGGCCGAGGAGATGGGGGAACAGCCCGAAATGCCATTCAAGGTGGGCGACCCGGTGAAGGTCGTGGATGGTCCCTTCGACAGCTTCAACGGAATCGTAGAAGATGTGTACCCCGACCAGATGAAGGTGAAGGTGATGGTCTCCATTTTTGGGCGGAAAACCCCCGTCGAGCTCGACTATCTGCAGGTCGAGCATGAAGAGTAGAATTTCACTTTGCGATGGCGGCGCCACTGGGGCCGTCCCGCTTTCTCGTGTTTCTTGAACAAACCGGCGGAAGTCAGCCCAACTCCCGTTGGGCGACGCTTGGACCGCCTACACACACATGGCAACACCGGTCGAACAAACCATCAAGCTTCAAATCAAGGGGGGGCAAGCCAACCCCGCTCCACCCATTGGCCCGGCCCTTGGGCAGCACGGCGTGAACATCATGGAGTTCTGTAAGGCATTTAACTCCCGCACGGAAGACCGCATGGGGACGCTCCTCCCGGTCGAGATTACCGTGTACGCCGACCGCTCCTTTGACTTCATCGTCAAGAGCCCGCCGGCGTCCGTTCTCCTGAAACAGAAAGCCGACATCGAGACGGCCGCGGGCGACCCGCTCCGGGACGACGCGGGCACGGTCACGTGGGATGATTGTCTGGACATTGCCGACCAAAAGCTTCAGGACCTGAACGCGCACACCGTCGAGAAGGGAGCGAGCATGGTGGCGGGCACGGCCCGGTCCATGGGAATTACCGTGGAGGGCAAGCCGGCCCACGAATAGGCCCTCTTGTGTTCTCGAGCGGGCCGACCGCTCAGATCTGCACTGTCGCCGCATTTGTTGTTCACGTGGGAGTCGTCTCGACACCGATCGAGGGGACGCTCGTACCACACAACCGTATCTGTTATGGCAAACACTGAAGGCAAACGATACCAAGACGCCAGCGAGCTCGTGGGGGACAAGAATGAGCCCGTGAGGCTGCAAGAGGCCGCAGAGCTGGCCCGAGAAACCGCGACTGCCAACTTCGACGAGTCGATCGACCTCGACCTCCGACTTGGCGTCGACCCGCAGCACGCCGATCAAATGGTGCGCGGGTCGATCACCCTTCCCAATGGCACCGGCCGGGAAGTCACCGTACTCGTGCTGGCCAGTGAGGGCAAGCAGCAAGAGGCCGAGGAGGCAGGGGCCGATCACGTCGGGCTCGACGAATACATCGAACGCATTGAAGAAGAAAACTGGCTCGACTTTGACGTGGCGATTGCCACGCCGGACGTTATGGGGCAGGTGGGGCAGCTCGGGCGCATTCTTGGCCCGCGTGGCCTCATGCCGAACCCGAAGAGCGGGACTGTGACGATGGACGTGGCCGATGCGATCGAGGAAATCAAGGCGGGAAAGATTGAGTTCCGCGTTGATCAGAGCGGGAACCTACACGTCCCCATCGGGAAGGCGTCCTTTTCCCCCGACGAACTGTACGAGAACGCCCAGGCGCTCCTCCGCGAGGTCATTCGGCTCCGGCCAGCCTCCGCGGGCGGACTCTACCTGCGCTCGATCACGCTGTCGGCCACGATGGGGCCGCCGGTGCGCGTAGACCGGAGCTCCGTGCTCAGCGAAGCCCGGTAGCCGAACCGCCCCTGGCCGTCGTCGTTGCACACCGACCAATCTGTCCATTCCATGTCGAAGAACCGAGCCGAAAAAGCCGAAATCATCGAAGAGATCGGGGAGAAGCTCGACGAGTACCCGATCATCTACCTGACCAATTTTGAAGGCCTGACCGTCGCCCAGTCAAATGACCTCCGGGGGCGCTTCCGGGAGGCGGGCGTCGAGTATCAGGTGACTAAGAACACCCTGGCCCGTCTTGCCCTTGATCGCATTGAGGGCAAGGATGCCCTCGACGAGTTCTTTGCGGGGCCCACGGCCATTGCCTTTAGCGAGGATCCGGCGAAGCCTGCCCGGGTGCTCCAAGACTTTCTGGAGGAGGAGGAGCTGGGCCGTCCGGAACTAAAGGTCGCCTGGATTGAGGGCGACATGTACGACGATCCGGAAGCACTTGATACGCTTGCGGAGCTGAAATCCCGAGAGGAGCTTATCGGAGAGGTCATCGGCCGACTACTGGCGCCGGCCCAGAATCTGGTGGGAGCCCTCCAGGGGCCCGGCCAGCGACTGTCCGGTCTTCTCCAGTCCCTCGCGGAGGAAGAGGAAGAAGAGTAGCGCAGGTGGTGTCCCGGCCTCACGAAAGAGGTTTGGGCCCCCGGCGCCCCGACCATCCACACTCGCCTTAATTCGCGGCGCAGCGCCGATTGTGGTCGGTGCCAAGACCGCCGCAGGACCAACCACACAACCGAACCTATGGCTGACATCGAAGAACTTGCGGAACAGCTCGTTGGGCTTACCATCCAGGAAGCCAATGAACTTGCGAATCATCTCGAAGAGGAATACGACATCCAGCCGGCCTCGGCGGGCGTCGCTGTGGCGGCCGACGGCGGAGGCGGTGCCGACGGAGACGCTGAGGAGGAAGAGCAGACGGCGTTCGATGTCGTGCTGACCGGCATTGGGGGCAACAAGATTCAGGTTATCAAGGAGGTCCGCTCCATCACGGGCATGGGCCTGAAGGAGGCCAAGTCGCTCGTGGACGAGGCGCCGAATCCGGTCAGTGAAGGCGTCTCTCGTGAGGAGGCCGACGACCTCAAAGCGCAGATTGAAGACGCCGGGGGCGAGATTGAGCTCCAGTAGGTGTCTGCCCTAACATAAATGAGGAAGCCACAGGGCGAAGACACGTCCTATCGTATTGGTGAGAGGCTCTTCGCCTGTGAAGGCCGATCCTGGACGACCCGGGTCCCATCCCGAACGTGTTCAGGGTTGGCCTTTGGCTTCTTTGTGGGAAAACGTCCAAAAAGACCTGAGGGGTGGTTCTGAAACATCCCTTCAATGGCGACCGTAGGGGTCGTCCTGTCTGAGCGCACTTTCTCGGGTGAGCCTTACCCGTAGGGCCTCTTGCCCAGTCAGGATCTGTGTCTCATGCCGGAAGCGGTGGTTCCGGCGGTCGCCTTTTCCATCCTCGAGCCCGACTGATGGATTGTTGTGAATGAGTCCACGAGCGCGGACGCAGGAGAACACTGCGCACCCTGGCGTGCGAGGCACTGGGAGAGCCCCCGGTGGCCTGACTAACGGACCACCGGACCTGTCCCGCGAGATCGAATACGGTCTTCCCCGTTACTGAGGCCCCCTGCACGGTATTCGCACCCGTGCCGTCCGGCGTGTCGGATGTTTTGCGAACGTAGTATACTCACGCGAGCAACCCCTATAGCCTATGCCGACCTTTTTAAACGGAGACGTCACCACGCCTGGTCACCTTGTGGATCCGGATCCGCGCAAGAGCTTCGCGGACATTCCGGAGGTGTGGGATTATCCGGACTTCCTGGACGTCCAGTTGAAGACGTTCCACGATTTTGTGCAGGACGACGTGCCTCCCGCCGACCGGGAGAACGCTGGACTCCAGGCCGTCTTTAACGAGCACTTCCCGATCAAGGACAACCGGGACCGCTACACTCTTGAGTTCGTCAGCTACGAACTCGACGCCCCCAAGCACACAGTTGAGGAGTGCATCGCGCAGGGCCTCACGTACTCGATTCCCCTGAAGGCCACCCTCCGCCTCACGAGCAAAGAGGAGGAAGGGGGCGAGGAGGCCATCGAGGCGATCGAGCAGGAGGTGTACCTGGGGACGCTTCCGTTCATGACCGACCGCGGGACGTTTATCGTGAATGGGGCCGAGCGGGTGATCGTCTCCCAACTCCACCGCAGCCCCGGTGCCTTCTTCGAGAAGGAGATTCACTCGAACGGCACGGAGCTGTTCAGCGCCCGCGTGATCCCGTTCCGCGGCTCGTGGATGGAGTTCTCCACGGACGTTCGTGACGTGCTGTGGGCCTACGTCGACCGCAAGAAGAAGGTGCCCGTGACCACGCTGCTTCGTGCGCTGGGCTTCTCCAGCGACGAAGAGATCGTGAAGATGTTCGACCTCGCCGACGCGGTTGACATCGACGACGAGGACGGGTTTGAGGAATACCTTGGCCGTGAGCTCGCAACGAGCGTCACCATCGAGAAGACGATCGAGATCGTCGACGAGGACACCGGCGAGGTGGTCGACGAGGAGATGGAGCGTGAGGTGTTGCTGCCCGCCGAACACGAGCTGGAGGAGGACGACTGGGAAGAGCTCGACGAATACGACGTGAGCCGCCTCTACCTGGTGCGGGAGGATGTTGAGGACGAGGCGCTCGACAAGAGCACGCTCGTGGAAACCCTCCAGAAGGACTCGTCGCACACCGAAGAGGAAGCCCTTGAGGTTATCTACGAGAAGCTGCGCGGAAGCGAGGCCCCCGATCTCGACTCCGCCCGGGAGGCCCTTGAGCGGCTCTTCTTCAACGAGGACCGGTACGACCTGGGCGACGTGGGCCGTCACCGCATGAACGCCCGGCTGGACGTCGACGTGGACACCGATGAGATGGTCCTCACGAAGGAGGACGTAGTGGGCATCGTCCGTGAGCTCATCCAGCTCCAGAATGGCGAGAGCACGGCCGACGATATCGACCACCTCAGCAACCGCCGCGTGAAGTCGGTTGGCGAGCAGCTTGGCTCGCAGTTCTCCCTCGGACTCGCCCGCATGGCGCGCACTATTAAGGAGCGCATGAATCTGCGGGACGCCGACAAGTTTACGCCGAAGGATCTGGTGAACGCCCGGACCATCGAGAGCGTGATCAACACGTTCTTCGGGACCAACCAGCTCAGCCAGTTCATGGACCAGACCAATGCCCTGGCCGAGATGACCCACAAGCGCCGCATGTCGGCGCTGGGGCCGGGCGGGCTTACTCGTGAGCGAGCCGGGTTTGAGGTTCGAGATGTCCACCACACGCACTACGGGCGGCTCTGTCCCATTGAGACGCCGGAGGGGCCGAACATCGGTCTGATGCTGTCCCTCTGCGTCCACTCCACGATCAACGACTTCGGCTTCCTCGAAACGCCCTACCGCGTGGTGGAGGATGGCCAGGTGACCGACCGGGTGGAATACCTCTCGGCCGAAGAGGAGGACCAGGCCACGGTGGCCCAGGCCAACGCGCCGATTGACGACGACGGAGACTTTGAGCGTGACGAGGTGCGCTGCCGGCACCAGGGAGACTTCCCCATTGTGGATCCGGAGAAGGTGGACTACATGGACGTGGCGCCGAACCAGATTGTCTCGCCGTCGGCCAGCCTCGTGCCCTTCCTCTCCCACAATGACGCGAACCGCGCGCTGATGGGATCCAACATGCAGCGGCAGGGCGTGCCGTTGCTCCGGAGTGACTCCCCGATCGTGGGAACTGGTCTCGAGGGGCGAGTGGCGAAAGACTCCCGCTCCTGTGTAGTGGCCGAAGGCGAGGGCGTCGTCGAGTACGTCGATGCGGAGCGCCTCGTGGTACGCTACGACGAAGAGCAGGACAAGACCGACCTGACCTTCGGCGAACCGGTCCAGGAGTACGAGCTGACCAAGTTTCGCCGGACCAACCAGGGCACCTGCATGAACCAGAAGCCCATCGTCCAGGCGGGCGACCGGGTGGAAGAAGGCGAAGTCCTCACCGACGGCTTCGCAATGGAGAAGGGCGAGCTCGCCCTCGGCAAGAATGTGCTCTGTGCCTTCATGCCCTGGCACGGATACAACTACGAGGACGCCATCGTCATCAGCGAGCGTCTCGTGGCTGACGACGTGTACACTTCGGTCCACATCGAAGAGTTTGAACACGAGGTGCGCGACACGAAGCGCGGCGAGGAGGAGTTGACCCGCGAAATTCCGAACGTAAGCGAGGAGGCGACGAAGGACCTCGACGAGCGAGGCATTGTCCGCGTAGGTGCTGAAATTACGCCGGGCGACATCATCGTCGGAAAGATCACGCCAAAGGGCGAAACCGACCCCACACCGGAGGAGAAGCTGCTCCGTGCCATCTTTGGGGACAAGGCGGGCGACGTGAAGGATGCGTCCCTGAAGGCCAAGCCGGGCATGGAAGGCGGCGTCGTGATTGACACGAGGCTCTTCAGCCGTCGTGAGCTTGACCCGGCCTCCAAGAAGATGGAAGAGAAGCGCCTCGAAAACATCGAGGGCGACCATGAGCGCAAGCTGGACGACCTCAATGAGCGCCTCTGGGAGAAATTCTTTGCCCTGGTCGAGGATGCGACGAGTGCCGGCCTCGAAGACCGTGAGGGCGAGGTGATCCTTGCTGAGGGTGCGGACTTTGAGGAGGATGCCTTCGACGACGTTGACCCGTCCGACCTGAGCACCCGTGCCGAGTACACCGGGGACGAGGAGCTGGATGATCAGATCAGCACGCTCCTTCGAAACTATAAGTCGCGGCGTCGCGACATCGAAGGCACGACCAAGCGCCAGAAGCATCAGGTGGAGATGGGCGACGAGCTGCCCTCCGGTGTCGTGCAGATGGCGAAGGTCTACGTGGCCCGGAAGAAGAAAATTGAGGTGGGCGACAAGATGGCCGGACGCCACGGCAACAAGGGCGTGATCGCGAAGATCGCGCCGGTCGAGGACATGCCGTTCCTTGACGATGGCACGCCCGTGGACCTGGTTCTGAACCCGCTCGGGGTGCCGTCCCGAATGAACCTGGGCCAGATCTACGAAACGCTTCTCGGCTGGGCTGGCGACCGGCTCGGGGTCAAGTACGCCACCCCGATCTTCGACGGCGCCTCGCTTGAAGACGTAGGCGATGAGCTGGAGAAGGCCGGTCTCCCCCGCGACGGAAAGGTTCAGCTCTACGACGGGCGCACCGGCGAGCCGTTCGACGAGAAGACGACGGTGGGCCAGATCTACATGATGAAGCTGGAGCACCTCGTCGAGGACAAGATGCATGCCCGGTCCATCGGCCCATACAGCCTCATCACGCAGCAGCCGCTGGGCGGAAAGGCTCAGTTCGGTGGGCAGCGCCTTGGAGAGATGGAGGTCTGGGCCCTTTACGCCTACGGGGCCTCCAACACCCTGCAGGAGATGCTCACCTTCAAGTCCGACGACGTCGAGGGCCGCTCCGAGGCCTACGAGTCGATTGTGAAGGGTGAGAACCTGCCCTCCCCCGGTGTCCCCGAGAGCTTCAACGTGCTCGTCCGGGAGCTTCAGGGGCTCGGGCTCGAGGTGACACTCGACTAATTGCGGAGTGCGAAGTGCGAACCGGCGACTCGGTCTGCGGGCCTTGTTCGTCACTTCGTTCGCTCCCACCCTCCCACTCCGCACGATCCATTCCAGATTTTACAACCGCATATGCCGTACGGTAATTCCAAGGAGATCGAAACTGATTTTGACAGTATCACCATCAGCCTGGCCTCCCCGGAGGACATTCTGGAGCGGTCCTACGGCGAGGTGATGAAGCCCGAAACGATCAACTACCGGTCGTTCAAGCCCGAGATGGGCGGGCTCTTCTGCGAGAAGATCTTCGGTCCGGTCAAGGACTACGAATGCCACTGTGGAAAGTACAAGCGCATCCGGTACAAGGGTATCATCTGTGACCGGTGTGGAGTGGAGGTAACCCGGAAGGCCGTCCGCCGAGAGCGCATGGGCCACATTTCCCTGAGCGTGCCGGTGGTCCACATCTGGTACTTCAAGACCCTGCCCAACAAGATTGGGCACCTGCTCGGTCTGAAGTCGAAGGACCTGGAGAAGGTCATCTACTACGAGAACTACATCGTCATCCAGCCGGGCACGGCCAAGCGGCTCGGGGTGGAGGAAAACCAACTCCTGACGGAGGAGGAGTACTACGAAATCCTCTATCAGATTCGGGACGACAACAACCGCCTCCAGGACGACAACGAGGAGAAGTTCATCGCCAAGATTGGCGGAGAAGCGGTCGAGACGATGCTCGAACGCCTCGAGCTCGACAAGCTCGCCCAGGAGCTCCGCTACCAGGTCCGAACCGAAACGAGCCAGCAGCGCAAGTCGAAGGCGCTGAAGCGGCTCGACGTGGTGGAGGCCTTCCGCGAAGCCAACGAGGACGGCGTCAACAAGCCGGAATGGATGGTGATGCGCGTGATTCCGGTCATCCCGCCGGAGCTACGTCCTCTCGTCCCCCTCGACGGCGGACGGTTTGCGACCAGCGACCTGAACGACCTGTACCGCCGGGTGATCATCCGTAACAACCGGCTTAAGCGCCTCATCGACATCAAGGCGCCAGAGGTCATCCTTCGGAACGAGAAGCGGATGCTGCAGGAGGCCGTTGACTCCCTCTTCGACAACAGCCGCAAGTCCAACTCGGTGCGCGGCTCCTCGAACCGGCCCCTTAAGAGCCTCTCGGACATGCTGAAGGGCAAGCAAGGGCGCTTCCGCCAGAACCTGCTCGGCAAGCGCGTCGACTACTCGGGCCGCTCGGTCATCGTCTCCGGGCCGCACCTGGAGCTGCACCAGTGTGGGCTGCCGAAGGAGATGGCCGTCGAGCTCTTCAAGCCGTTTATCATTCGCCGCCTCATTGAGCGTGGCATTGTCAAGACGGTCAAGAGCGCGAAGAAGTATGTCGACAAGAAAACCGAGGACGTCTGGGACATCTTAGAAAAGGTGATTCAGGGAAGGCCGGTCTTACTCAACCGTGCCCCGACGCTCCACCGGCTCGGCATCCAGGCCTTCCAGCCCGTCCTCACTGAGAACAAGGCCATCGAGATTCACCCGCTCGTCTGCCCGGCGTACAACGCCGACTTCGACGGCGACCAGATGGCCGTGCACGTTCCCCTTTCGCACGAGGCATGCCTCGAGAGCATGGTGCTCATGCTGTCGAGCCACAACGTCCGAAGTCCGGCCGACGGCGGCCCGCTCGCTGTGCCGAGCCAGGACATGATTCTGGGCCTTTACTACATCACGAAGGCGAAGTCCAACCAGAAGGGCGAAGGCATGCGCTTCGCCAACGTCCAAGAGGTGCGACAGGCCTTCGACCAGGATCAGGTGGCGCTCCACGCCAAGATCCAGCTCCGCGACCCCGACGGGTCCGATGAGATGGTCGATACGACTGTGGGCCGCGTCATCTTCAACGAGACGCTGCCGGATGAGCTCGACTTCGTCAACGAGGTCCTGAGCACGAAGAACGTGCGGCCGGTCATCGCCCGCGTCCTGAAGCAGACCGGTTTCGAAGAGACGGCGGACTTTCTGGACGCGATCAAGGACATGGGCTTCCGTCGCTCCACGACCTCGGGCATGACCTTCTCCCTCTCGGACATCATCATTCCGGACGAGAAGGAGGAGCTCATCGAAGAGGCCAACGAGACGGTGGAGGAGGCCGAACAGAATTACTCCATGGGCTTCATCACCGACAACGAGCGCTACAACCAGGTCATCGACGTCTGGACGAAGACGAACAACAAGGTCTCCGAGGTGCTCTTCGACGCCTTGAAGGAGCACAAGGAGGGCTTCAACCCCATCTTTACGATGGCCGACTCCGGCGCTCGAGGCTCGCAGGAGCAGATTCGCCAGCTCGGCGGCATGCGTGGCCTGATGGCCAAGCCGCAGAAGAACATCGGCGAAGGCGGCGGGGGGGGCGAAATCCTCGAGAACCCGATCCTCTCCAACTTCAAGGAGGGCCTGACGGTGCAGGAGTACTTCATTAGCACCCACGGATCGCGGAAGGGACTGGCTGACACGGCGCTCAAGACCGCCGACGCCGGTTACCTCACGCGACGCCTCGTTGACGTATCGCAGAGCGTGACGGTGACTGAGCACGACTGTGGCACCTTGCGTGGCATCAACGTTGGTGCACTGAAGGACAACGAGGAGGTCGTTGCACCGCTCTCCGACCGGATTACGGGTCGGGTGTCGGTTCGCGACGTGTACGATCCTCACACCGATGAGCTCGTCGTGGAGGCGAATGAGCTCATCACCGACGAGATTGCCGACGACATTGCGCAGACCTCCATCGAGGAGATCGAGATCCGGTCGGTGCTCACCTGTGAGGCCGAGCGTGGAGTGTGCACGCTCTGCTACGGTCAGAATCTCGCCACCGGCCGCATGGTCGAGGTTGGCGAGTCAGTCGGCGTGGTGGCGGCCCAGTCGATTGGGGAGCCGGGCACGCAGCTTACGCTCCGGACCTTCCACACCGGTGGAACCGCCACGCGTGAGGTTGGCGAGTCGACCATCCAGGCGAAGTTCTCCGGCACGCTCGAATTCGAGAACCTCCGTACGGTCACGTACGAGGACACCGACGGGCCGAAGGAGATCGTGCTTTCCCGGCAGGGAGAAGTCCGAATCATGGACACGGACGGCGACCGCCGCGAGTTGACAAGCTACGTCGTGCCGTATGGTGCTGAGCTGCTGGTCGACGAAGACACAGATGTCGAGGACGGAGACGTGCTGGCGAGCTGGGACCCCTACAACAGCCTGATCCTCACGGAGGCCAACGGCACGGTGCGGTTCGAGGACATCATCGAAGACACCACCTACCGCGAGGAGACCGACGAGCAGACCGGACACAAGGAAAAGGTCATCGTCGAGAGCCGCGAGCGCACCCTCACGCCCGCCGTTATCGTTGAGACCGAGGATGGGGAACAGCGGGAGTACAACATGCCCGTCGATGCCCGCATCCAGGTCGACGAAGGAGACGAGGTGCAAGCTGGCCAGACCCTTGCGAAGATGCCCCGCCAGGCCGCCCAGACCAGCGACATCACCGGTGGTCTGCCGCGCGTCGAGGAGCTCTTCGAGGCCCGCACGCCGGACGAGCCGGCCGTCGTCAGTGAGATTGACGGCATCGTCAGCTTCGGCGACCAGAAGCGTGGCTCGCAGGAGGTGATTGTCACCAGCCGCGACGGAGACATGGAGAAGAGCTACATGGTCTCCCTCTCGAAGCACATGCTGGTCCACGAAGGCGACTACGTGGAGGCTGGCGACCGGCTCTGTGACGGACAGATTGCCCCGCACGACATCCTGTCGATTAAGGGGCCACGTGCCGTGCAGGAGCACCTCCTCAACGAGGTCCAAGAGGTGTACCGCCTCCAGGGCGTCGACATCGATGACAAGCACTTCGAGGTTGTGATCCGGCAGATGATGAAGCGGGTGAAGATTACCGAGCCGGGCGACACCAACTTCCTCGAGGAGGATCAGGTGGATCGTCAGAAGATGGCGAGTATCAACGACGACCTGTACGACAAATTCGTCGTCAAGGACCCGAGTGACGCAAGCGTTGAGATCGGCGAAGTCATTGGTCGTCGGCGTCTGCGCGAGCTCAACTCGGAGCTGAAGCGTGAGGACAAGCCTGAGATCGAGGTTCGAGAGGCCCGGCCTGCGGTCGGTGAGCCGCTGCTCCTCGGCATCACGAAGGCGTCCCTCGCCACCGACTCGATGATCTCCGCGGCCTCCTTCCAGGAGACGACGAAGGTGCTCACAAACTCCGCCATTCGCTCCCGGACGGACCCCCTGGAGGGGCTCAAGGAAAACGTTGTCGCGGGCCACTCCATCCCTGCGGGTACGGGCCAGCGCGAGTACCGCGACCTGGTCGTGGGCTCGAAGTCCGAGCTCGAAGAGCTGCAGGCGGCCATCGGCGGCGACGGCGAGAGCCCCGGAGGCGATGGGGCCGCCGGCGACGGTGCACCGAGTGGGGAAGACGTCGAGCAAATTGAGGCGTCCGGCTCCGAAAACTAGGCCGTACCACCCAGTCTATCATCTTTCCGCCCCGGCCGCGCCTCTAGGCGTGCCGGGGCGGTTTTATTTTGGGGTTGTCGTCCAACAGCGGACACTCTGTTCGAATGGCTGGTCTTCCTCTTCTTGGGACGGAGAGCCTGAGGGTCTTTGGAGCCCTGGTGGGACTCGGGGCCCTCGTTGGGCTTGGCGAGCGACTGCGTGGGTGGGGCGTTCGGGCCTCCACCACGCGTCGCCTCGTCCACACGGGCGTCAGCCTGTTTGTGGTCGCCACCCCCGTTCTGTTCGAGCGACCGTTGCCGGTCTATGTACTTGCCGGCACCTTCACAGCGGCAAATGCGATTGCCCGGTCTCGGCACTGGTGGCCCGGGATTCACGCGGTCCGGCCGGAGAGCTGGGGCACGGTCGCCCTGCCGCTGTCTGTGCTCGTGGCCCTGGGAATGACGTGGTCCATCGCTCCGGATCGTCTGTTTGCGTTCCAGGGGGCGTACCTCGTGCTCGCCCTGGCGGACCCGGCGGCGTCGTGGGTGGGCGAGCGGTCGACGAGGGCGCAGGCCAGCGTCCCGGATGCCACCCTGTTGGGCAGCCTCACATTTGCGGGCGTCGCCCTCGGACTATCGGTGCTCGTGCTGGAGGGAGCCACGTCGTGGGGCGCTCGGGCGGTGTGCGGGGCGGCGACCGGGGCAACCCTGATCGCGACGCTCGTGGAGGCGGTCAGTGGGCGAGGCTGGGATAATCTCTTCGTTCCGGTGGCGCTGGTCCTCGTGTGGGTGCCGCTGCACGAGGGCGTTCTCGGCGTTGGTGCCCTGGGCGGAGCGCTCGTCGCAGGGACCATATTCGGGGGACTTGCGCACTGGACGAATGCGTTGAGCCTGCGAGGGGCGGCCGTCGGTGGGCTCTTTGCCGCGTCGCTGGTGGGGCTCGGCGGGACGGAATGGGTCGTCCCGGGCATCGTCTTTTTTGGGTTGTCGAGCGCGCTGACCTACGTGCAGGGGAGCCGCCCCGAAGCAGTTGCGGGCGACGCCCCACGGCGGACAGAGGCCCAGGTCCTAGCGAACGGTGGGGTGGCGTGGACGGCGCTGGCCGGGGCGGCCGTCCTGCCGTCCGGGGGCGCAGTGCTTCCGGGGGGATACGCGGCCTTTGTCGGGGCCTTGGCGGCGGCCGCGGCGGATACGTGGGCGACGGAGTGGGGCATGCGTTCGTCCACGGCCCCGTGGTCCCTACGTACCGGACGGCGAGTGGCCGCCGGCACCTCAGGGGCCGTCTCGGCCCTGGGAACCGTCGCGGCGATGTTTGGGGCGGCCAGCGTGGTGGGGGCGGCGGTGCTCACGAACGGCCCCCTGACGGGCGACGTGCGGTGGGACGTTGTCTTGCTCGTGGGGGCAGGGCTGTCGGGCATGGTCGCCGACAGCTTCGCCGGGGCTTTCATCCAGGCTCAGTACCGGACCGATTCGGGTGAGTGGACGGAAATGCCTCCGGCCCGAGAGGCCTCTCCCGCACAGGGATGGGCATCGGTGGGAAACAATGCCGTCAATTTTTTGGGCACGGCGGTGGGGGGCGGAATCGCGCTCGTGGGCCTCCTGCTGGTGGCGTAGCCGCGCTGCGGCCGGAATGCGTTCGGTTTCGGGCGTCGGCATCGCAACGGCCCCGGACGAGCGGGGGTTGTGGAGAAGTGAAATGTGCCTTTAATTTAGGCGTGTCACGCAATACACGGCGCCCCTTTTGTTTCCCTCCGCGTTAAGCAGAACGTACTTATGCCCTGGTACAAGAAGCTTCACTGGCAAATTATCATCGGGCTCGTGCTGGGCCTCATCTACGGTGTGATCGCCGCATCCGCCGGATGGGGACAGTTCACCAGCGACTGGGTCGCGCCGTTCGGGACGATTTTCCTGAACCTCCTCCAACTCATCGCGGTGCCGCTCATTTTGGCATCACTGATTGTGGGGGTGGCATCGCTCGGCGACCTTGAACAGCTGTCGCGGATTGGAGGGAAAACGCTGGGGATCTACATTTTGACCACCACCATCGCGCTCGTGATTGGTCTGGTTTTGGTCAATACCCTTCAGCCAGGCCGAACTGTGCCGCAGGAGATGCGCACACAGCTAGAGCAGACGTATCAGGGCGACATTGAGGAGAGCATGGAAGTGGCCGAGCAGGCGGAAGGGCGCGGTCCCTTGCAGCCGCTGGTCGACATAGTCCCGTCGAACTTCTTCGAGTCGGCCTCGGACAACGGGAATATGCTCCAGGTTGTCTTCGTGGCCATCTTTCTCGGGGTTGTGCTGCTCCTCCTGCCCGGCAAGAAATCGGAGCCGTTACTGACGTTTTGCGACAGCTTATTCGAGGCGATTATCAAGGCGGTGGAGATCATCATGCTCACGGCGCCGGTGGGGGTTTTTGGGCTCCTGGCCGACGCGATTACTTCCATTGCCGCCGGAAGCCCCGCCGACCTCGCCAGCCTCCTCGGTGCCCTCGGGTTTTACTGTCTGACGGTGGTGATCGGGCTCGCGATCATGGTGTTTGTGGTCTATCCCATCTTCATGCGGCTCTTCACGTCCATCTCGATTCCGGACTACTTCCGGGCCATCGCCCCGGCGCAGCTGGTTGCCTTCTCTACCTCGTCGAGCGGCGCCACACTGCCGGTCACCATGGAGGTCTCGGAGAAGAACCTTGGGGTCTCCGAGCAGGTGTCCTCGTTCGTGCTGCCCCTGGGCGCCACGGTCAACATGGACGGGACCGCCCTGTATCAGGCCGTCTCGGCGGTCTTCATCGCGCAGGTGCTCGGCATCAGTCTGGCCTTCACCCAGCAGCTCAACATCGTCCTGATTGCGGTACTGGCCTCCATCGGAACCGCGGCGGTGCCGAGCGCGGGCATCGTGATGCTCGTCGTGATTCTGGAGTCAATTGGGGTGCCGAGTGCCGGCCTCGCGCTCATTCTCGGCGTTGACCGCCCGCTCGACATGCTCCGCACCACCAACAACGTCACGGGCGACACCATGGTCGCGTCCGTTGTGGCGGACACGGAAAATCAGCTCAACTTCCCCACGAATGGGGTCAGTGTTGCAACGACCGATGTGCAGGGGAGCGTCCGCGAGGAAGCGGCGCGGTAGGGACGAAACAATCGGGTCACGTCCGGGGCGGCGGGGCGGGCGCCCGGGAAACGGCCGGTGCCCATCCCGTTGTATACCAGTGCACAATCCAAGCACTACCCCCTCTGTACATGAGCATTCTCCCCGACCGCATCCAGCCGTTGAACGATCAGGGCGTGCAGGAGAACGCCCGGTATGTGCTATACTGGATGGAGCAGTCGCAGCGGGCCCAGCACAACCCGGCCCTGGAACGCGCCCTCCACCACGCCAGCGAGACAGGTCTGCCCCTGCTGGTCGTTTGTGGCGTCACGGACGATTCCCCGGAGGAGGCCACCCTTCGGCATCACACCTTCATGCTGGAGGGTCTTCAGGAAACACAGAAGCGCCTCGCCGACCGGGGGCTGAAGCTGGTGGTGCGTGAAGGGGCGCCGGACGATGTGGCGCTGGAGTACGCGGGAGAGGCTGCTGTCCTCGTCACCGATCGCGGGTACCTTCGGCACCAGAGACAGTGGCGGGCCCGCGTGGCCGACGAAGCGCCCTGCCGGGTGGAGCAGGTGGAGGGGGACGTGGTGGTGCCCGTGGAGATCGTCACCGACAAGGCAGAGTATGCCGCACGGACCATTCGCCCGAAGATTCATGAGCACCTGGAGCGGTGCCTGCAACTGCCGGAGTCGGTGCCCGTGGAGACTCCCTCGCTCAACCTGGACGTCGATTCAGGACGCTCGCTCGATGACATCGAGGCCGTTACCGATCAGTTGGACCTCAACCGGAGCATCGCGCCGGTCTCCGACCTGTACCCGGGAGGCGCTTCCGAGGCCGAAGCCATCCTGGACGACTTTCTCGCGGAGCATCTGGATGGGTACGACGAGAACCGCAACCAGATTCACTCCCACGCGGTCTCGCACATGAGCAAGTACCTCCACTACGGGCAAATCTCGCCCGTGTGGTTGGCCCAACAAGTGCGCCGGGCCGAGGGCCCGGAGTCGGACGTCGAATCTTACATTGAAGAGCTAGTGGTTCGGCGCGAGCTGACGATGAACCACGTCCACTTCCGCCCCGACACCTACGACTCGTACACATGCCTGCCGGAGTGGGCTCGTGAAAGCCTGGCCGAGCACGCCGACGACGAGCGTGAGTACGTGTACAGCCTCGACGAACTGGAGGGAAGCACCACCCACGATCCCTACTGGAACGCGGCGATGAAGGAGATGCGGGAGACAGGGTACATGCACAACTACATGCGCATGTACTGGGGAAAAAAGATTCTAGAGTGGTCCCCCGACCCGAAAACCGCGTACGACCGCACGCTTCAGCTTAACAACCGGTACTTTCTTGACGGGCGCGATCCCAATTCCTTTGCCAACGTGGCGTGGGTGTTTGGGCTTCACGACCGCGGCTGGAAGGAGCGGCCCGTATACGGCAAGGTGCGGTATATGAGCCAGGGCGGCCTGGATCGGAAAGCCGATCCGGACGCCTATGTTGAAAAGGTAGACCGTCTCGCGACGGTCGCACAATCTACATAGCCATTGCTGCAACCGACATGACCCACGACACGAAGGAAACCCTTTTTCCCGTCGCGTACGCCTTTGCGGTCTTCTTCTACGGATGGGCGGTCATTTCCCTCTGGATAGGCCCTGATCGTGGGCTGGCCGGTGACTGGTACTTGGTCGTCGGCGTGATCCCCGCCTTTTTGGGGGTGACAAGCACGGTGATGGCTCTCGCGCTTCACCTGGAGCTTCAGGACGGAGACTCGGCAGGTTGAGGCAGTTCGCGCCCGGCCGAGTCTACGCCGTAGACCGTGTCGATGGCTCCTCAAACTGGATCCAGGCCGGATTGAGGCCACCGATGACAGCCCCGTAGATCAGGTGAAGCAGGAGCGTCGCGACGACGTACTTGACCGTTGAGCCGAGGTACAGAGGGCTGCTCGCGGCGAGGTCATGGCCTGAGCCGCCGACCCCGAAGACGCCCCACCCAATCAGCGGGGAGTAGACAAGCATCATGAAAAGCCAGAGGCCCGTGGCGAGATAAATGCCCTGTCGAACACCGGTGTCAGATCCGTACAGGACCACCAGCATCACGGACCAAGTGGCCCCGTAGCCGAAGTGAATAAGAAGAGGAAGCGGTCCTGCGTTCAGGCCGAGTTGCTCCAAGAAGGCAGCCGACGGAGGAAGGTTGAAGGGCGCGATGCCCGTGCCGTGAATGCCGAGCATTATGAGTAGAAACATGACGAGGCTTCCGAGAACGCCGACGAGGATCGATTTGAGCCACTTCATGAAGAGGGCTAAGCTGTGAGCGAGAGCACGAGGAAGAAGACTGAATACACACTTCTATACCCTTTGGTGAAGAGTGCCTCGCTCCGTTACGCGCCTGGTGCCTCTGCGACGGTCCCCATCTACTGAAGTGAAAGGCCGAGCGCAGATGGGGAAAAGTGTAGCACGTACCCGCAGTACTCACACAACACATTCACGCGGGGCACCGTCGAAGGGTCATCCGCATCCGTCGGGAGGAGCGTGACCTCTTCCTGCACAGTCATGTTGGCGGCGCTGCAGACGGGACACTGTGGCGGTTGGGCCCGGGATTTGAGGTGATTGGCCACCGCACGCTGCTGTTCTAGAGTCAAAGACATGGTCAAAAGGGATGGGGAGGGTTGAAAAAGGGTGACAGGCTTTCAGGATACCGCCTGTGGGTGAAGAAACGCGAGTTGGTTCATGGGTCCTTCGCCGGGCTTCTGCCATTCGGGCAGGATTTCCTGCCTGGCACTTATTTTGGAAGGCAATACCACTGCACGCGTCGGGTCGTTGCCCGGCCGCCGAAGATGTTTGAACATTTTCGCCCCGTTTGCTCCCACAATATCCTGTCCGGCATGGTTGCCCAGCAGCACTATCAGCGCTTGAAGCATCTCTACTCGACTGCTTCCTCCGACCACGCCACCGGCCCCGTGGACATCTCCTACGGGTACGCCGAGGTGGTGGGCGTGATTGAGGGAGAGATGGAACAGGCCTTGGTGACCCGTGTCCCCCACCAGCAGCTTCTGGCCGACGCCGCGTCCCTGGCGGCGGGCTCAGTCGAGAAGGAGGGACAACTTTCGTTGGAGCGCTTCAACATGAGCGTCCATCGGCCCGACTACCGAGGGTCGGTCCAGGCGAGCGCAGAGGTGGTTCTTGCGGAGCCGCCCCGCTATCACGTCCGGGCAACCCTGTTTGGCGAGGATGGGAAGGAGATTGCGGAAACGCTGGCGTTCTTTGAGCCGAGCGGAGAAGCGCTGCCCCCAGATCCCGCCCCGGAGGCCGAGCCCGAAGTCGAAGGGTCAGCGCCGCCCCCGGCTCCCTTCATGCCCGTCCACGTCACCCAGTACGGGTCGCTGTGTCTAAACTAGCGTCGGGTTTGGGAAAAAGGCCCCCAGACACACGAGCATAGCGGTGGCGCTCTGCCCTCAGTGAAACGCTGTGCGGCTGCCGTGGGCGCAACGGGTGCCTTACGGGGGGCAGAGCTTAGGCCGGGAAGTGTCCCCGCCCCCCCTGCCGCGTCCATGGCTCAATCCCGGCACATGCCAGGGGCGAGAGACTAGATCCCACTTCAGCATGCACGGCACGAATAGGTATCCGGCGATAATCTTTTTTAGGACTTGACTGTAAGGAGGCCGTACTCGACGACGAAACGAGACGGGAAGGACCCAGAAATCGCAGCGCGGAAATCCGGACACAGGTGTGGTTTTCTGTTTGGAACCTGTGCCCGGATGGGTCGTGGCGGAGGGCGGCATTGTGATTCAGTCCCCCCGATACGTCTCCTATGCTCCCCGACTGGTTTCCCGGCCGGCGTCTCCTGATTGGCACAGGACTGGCGCTCGGAGGTGTGCTTGCCGTCGTCGCGGTTCAAACCAGCCGGGTTGAATCGCGCCAGGTCCAGACGGATCCGGTGAACCCGGCGGTCGCCCCCGAAGCTCCACAGCGGCTCGCCGAGGCCCTCAAAATCCGAACGATTACCCAGCAGGATCCCGCGAAGCTCGACTCGGCAGCGTTCCGAGAGTTTTATCGGTATGCGGCCCAGGCCTTTCCGGCCGTCCATGCTGCCCTCGACACGACGCACGTCAACGGACTGAGTCGCCTCTACACCTGGAGAGGCAGTGACCCCTCCCTTGCGCCGATCGTGCTCATGGCGCACGTCGACGTGGTCCCGATCGAGGACTCCTCTGCCTGGGCGCATCCGCCGTTCGGGGGCCGGATCGCGGACGAGCACGTGTGGGGGCGCGGTGCCCTTGACGACAAGGCGAGCGCCCTCGGCATCCTGGAGGCCATCGAGGCCCTGCTGAAACAGGACATAACACCGCGGCGAACCGTGCACGTGGCCTTTGGGCACGACGAAGAGGTGGGCGGGACGCGGGGCGGCCGTGCCCTGTCCGAACGAATTACGGCTGGGGGCGTCTCCCCGGCGCTGGTGGTGGACGAAGGAGGCGCCGTCACGCGGGGCGCGCTTCCGGGCCTGACGGACCCCCTCGCCGTCGTGGGCGTGGCGGGGAAAGGGTTTTTGAGCCTGTCCCTTCGGGCCGATGGGCCCGGGGGGCACTCGTCCGTGCCGCCGTCCCGAACGAGCATCGAGGTTCTCGCTGAAGCACTGACCCGGCTGCGTGACAATCCCCTGCCGTCCCGCCTCACGGGCGTGGCGAGCACCCTGTTCGACTACCTCGCGCCGGAGGTGACGCTTCCGATGCGTACGGTTCTGGCGAATCGGTGGCTCACGGCCCCGATCCTTCGAACTGTCATGAACCGCCGCCCGGCGACCCGGGCCGCCATCCGGACGACGACCGTGCCGACGCGCCTCGACGCCGGCGTGAAGGACAACGTCATTCCGACGGAGGCCCGGGCCGTCGTCAACTTTCGGATTCTGCCGAGCCAGTCGATCCCCGAGGTCGTCGCCCACGTCCGGCGCCTCCTGGACGGGTTGCCTGTTCGGATTGAGCCGATCCGGTCGACCCCACCCCCGTCGGTTTCGGCGATCGAAACGCCGGCGTTCCGGATGATGCAGCGAACCATCGGGCAGGTCACGGCGGACTCGGTCGTCGTGGCCCCGTACCTCCTGCCCGGGCGCACGGACAGTGGCTACTACGCGGACCACAGCGACGCGGTGTACCGGTTTGTGCCATATCAACTCGGCCCGGACGACCGAAGCCGCATCCACGGGGCCAATGAGCGCATCGCGGTCGACGACTACCGGACGGTCGTCCAGTTCTACACCCAACTCCTCCGCAACGCCGATCGTCTTCCGGTCGCGCAAACGTCCAGCGCTGAGCCGGACGGCTGACGGCATCCAGCCTCGTCTCCCCTGAACCACCAGCACCACGTCCACACGTCTATGTCGCGATCCAATTTGCCGTTTGGGGAGAGGGCGGCGCTTATTGCGGGGCTCCTGATGCTCACAGTGGGGATAGGAAAAACGGCCGGCGCCCAGCCGGTCACCGAGCCCCAGTCCACCCGGGCGTATATCCAGTCCGTCGTCACCGACACGATCGACGCCGCCCCGTACACGGGCGCACTTTGGGGCATTGAGGTGACCAACGTGGAGACGGGCAAGCGCCTGTTTCAGCACAATCCGGAGCAGCTGTTCACGCCCGCCTCCACCACCAAACTCCTAACTGCGGTGGCGGCCCTCCGCCGGCTGGGCCCTTCGTACCGGTACGAAACGGGGCTTTACGTGGACGGGCTGGTGCAGAATGGCGTCCTGCGCGGGAACCTGATCGTGCGGGGGAGCGGAGACCCGACGCTGGGCGGCTATGCCCAGCGGGACGACCCCACGGCGGTCTTCCGGGACTGGGCGGACTCGCTGCGGGCGGCCGGCATCACGCGCATCGAAGGCGACATTCTGGGGGACGACGACCCGTTCAGCGACGTGCCGCTCGGGGACGGATGGAGCTGGAACGACGTGCCCTACTCGTACGCCGCAGAGGTCAATGGACTCGTCTTCAACGGCAACACCATTGACCTGGAGGTGCGGGGCCGTGAGGTGAGCGCACCCGGTCGCGTCACCTGGTCGCCCTTCGAGACCGACTTCGTTCGGGTCCGCAATCAGAGCCGAACTGTGCCGCGAGATTCGACGTCCGACGAGGAATACGACCGTCCCTTCTCAGAAAACACCTTCACGGTCCGCTCGCGAATCCATCCGAACGAGGTCCAGGAGGAGACGCTCACCATCACCGAGCCGACGAACTATTTTGCCCACACGCTGCGGGCCGTGCTGCTCCGGGAGGGCATCTCGGTGGCGGGACAAGGGCGAGACGTGGATGATGCGCCCCTCAAGCCGCACTACGAGGCCGACTCAGTGCGGCGGGTCGGGACGTATCGATCGCCCCCGCTGCGGGACATCGTACGGATAATGAACCATGAGAGCCAGAATCTCTACGCCGAGCAGCTCCTCCGCACCCTCGCAGTGGTGGGGCCCCCGGACACCACGGCCGACGACCTCACGGTGGGCTCGGCGGCGCTTGGCGCCTTGGCCGTGCGCACGGAGCTGTCGGAGGTGGGCATCGACACCAGTCGGGTTCGGGTCGTGGACGGCTCGGGCCTCTCGCGCAAGAACTACGTGCGTCCCCGTGCCATGAGCCGACTCCTGACGCACATGTGGGGGCAGGCGCCGCCCGACCGCAGCGCGGCGTTCTACGACTCGCTGCCGATGGGGGGGCGAGAGGGCACCCTCGAGTATCGGTTCCCCCGAGGCACCGCGGCCCGGGGCGAGATGCGCGCCAAGACCGGCACGCTGACCGGGGCCAGTGCGCTCAGCGGATACGTAAACACTCCCTCTGGCACGCCGCTTGCCTTCGTGATTTTTTGCAATCACCACCTGGCCGACACGGAGGAGGTGCGGGCCGCCCAGGACGCCATCGTAAACGCGCTGGCGGAGCTCCCCCTGTAAGCGTCCCCAGCCGTTCCGGGGCGGGCCGCCGGCTGGGGCCCTGCGCGATCCAATCCCCGCACTATCCAAACAGCAACTGCACCATGTACACGGACGCCAGGAAGCCGACGAAGTCGGCGAACAGGCCGGCGGGAACGGCGTGGCGGGTGTCGCGGATGTTGACGGCGCCGAAGTAGACCGCGATGACGTAGAACGTGGTCTCGGTGGAGCCAAACATGGTTGCGGCCATCTTCACCACGAGAGAGTCCTCGCCGTATTGGTTGATCATATCGGCCACGAGGCCCGCGGAGCCGGAGCCCGTGAGGGGGCGCACGATGCCCATTGGAAGAACCTCGGCGGGCACCCCAATGACGCCCAGTACGGGGTCGAGCACGTTCACTAGGTAGTCCATGGCGCCCGAGGCCCGAAACATCCCGATGGCGAAGAGAATGGCGATCAGGTAGGGAATAATGGTTACGGCCACGTCGAAGCCCTCCTTGGCGCCCTCGACGAAGACCTCGTAAACCCGGACGCCTTTGATGAGGCCGTAGAGGGGGAAGCCGACGAGAAGAGCCGGCAGCACGAAGGCCGACAGCACGCCAACGATAGAGCGGATGGTTTCAAGCATAGCGGTCGCATGTGGTGCGCGTACAGGAAAAGGGAGGCGAGCCGAACACTACTCGGTCGAGTCCTCGGCGTCGGCGGTGCGGTGCGGGGCCGTCGCACGGAAGTACGGAAGCCGGTGGAGGGCCAGGGTGCCGAGGATGCCGGCGATGGTCGAGAAGAGGGTCGCCAGCGTAATAGAGAAGAAGAGCTGGTTGATCTGCAGGCCCATGATGGCCACCAAGAGCGAGGGCGGGACGAGCTGCACGCTCGAGGTGTTGAGCGCCAGCAGCATCACCATGTCGTCGCTCGCCTTCTCGTCCGACGGATTCAGCTCCTGGAGGTCCTCCATGGCCTTGATCCCCAAGGGGGTCGCCGCGTTGCCCAGGCCGAACACGTTCGCCAACAGGTTGAGGCTGATGTTGGCGAGGGCCGGATGATCATCCGGCACGTTGGGAAAGAGGGGGCTCAGAATGGGCTGCACGATGCCGGTGAGAGATTCAATGAGCCCTGCCTCCTCGCCGATCTTCACGAGGCCCAGCATGAGCCCGAGGACGCCGATCAGGCTAAGGGCGAGAGAGGCAGCCGTCTCCGCAAAGTTGAGGGCCGCCTGCGCGATGTCGTTCAGTTTGCGAAAGCGAACGGGCTCGAACTGCAGTGCCGTTTCGGTCCGGCCCACCCCGGCGGCCGTCTGTGACGCCTCCTGGAGGGTGCCGCGGAGGGCTGGATTGTCGTCCGTCGCGTGAAACGACTGAATGGTGGCGAGCGGCTCGGGAAGATCGGCGTCCGGGTCGAGTTCAATCTTCTGACCTTCCTGGGTCTGCACGAGCGTGCCGGCATAGGCCGGGTCCGGCGCCGCATCCACGTCGTACAGGTCCTGGTAAGTGGAAGAGTCGATCCGGACCTCGACCGGCTGACGGCGTGTGTCCGGCGCGTAGCCGTCGGGGAATTCGATTGCGACGGGGAGGGCGGTATCGTTCCGGAACCGGTTCTCGACCAGCTCCTGGGTGTCCACAGTCAGGGCGAACAGCAGGCTCCCGATAATGAGCCCACTCCAGATGTAGTTGAGCATGGGCACTTTGGCGTCGTAGGGCAGGCACGAATCGCTTCTTATCATACGGACTGCCGCCCGGAAGAGAAATGGACGAGGAGTGGTGCGTCGGGGAAGTGGCCCTGGGCGGAGGAGAGGAACACTGCCCGAAAATCGGTGGTTGCAGGGCGCGATGTCTTGTTTCCTGCAGCCTGCTACGAATCTGTGTCTGACGTGTCGTCTCCGCCGCCAGATTTTCCGGAGCCGCCCCTCGTGGCGTTCAAGTTCGGGGGAACGTCGGTGGGCCGGCCAGGTCGGTTCCGAACCGTCGTGCGACTGATCCGGGAGGCGGCTGCCGAGGGGCGCGTCGTCGCGATCGTGTCGGCGCTCTCGGGGGTGTCGCGACAGCTGGCGAGTGCTCTTGAGGCGGTGTCGTCCCGGGCCGACGGCACGACGGTCGTGGAGAACCTGGCCGAAACCCTCCGGGCCCGTCACGCCGAGCAGGCGGAGGCGGTGCTGAGTGCAGACCAGAAGCCCACCTACGACGCGATTCTCGACGAGCGCCTGGACGCCCTCCGATGCGCCTTCGAGCGGGTCGGGCCGGACGCAGACGCACCCGCCGCCCGGGACGCGGTGCTCGCTGTGGGAGAGCAGCTCTCGGTGCCGATGGTGACCCTGGCACTCCGGGACGCCGGGCTCCGTGCCCCGCGGTGTGACGCCACCGAACTGGTCGTCACGGACGATACGTTTGGGGCGGCCCAGGTACAGCACGACGACACGTCCGAGCGGGTGCGCTCGTGGTACCGATCATTGGATCCGGCGGCCGTGCCCGTCGTGGCCGGGTTTGTCGGGGCCACCGAGGCCGGCAGCACCACGACCCTTGGATTTGAGGGAAGCGACTACTCGGCGGCCCTCTTCGCAAAATTTCTCGGGGCACAAGGGCTCACCCGGTACACCGACGTCGACGGAATTTACACCGACGACCCGGACGCGAACGAGGACGCCGAGCGGGTTGACCACTTATCGATGGAAGAGGCCATTGCTCGCAGTGCGTCGGGAGGGTTGGGCATGCATCCCAAGACGCTGCGCCCGCTCGCCGACGCGGGCATTCCCATGCAGGTGCGGTCCATCGTCGCGCCGGAGTGCCCGGGGACCCCGATCGTGCCGGCAGACAGCACCGCCGATGCGCTCTGGCCGATGCCGTGAGAGGCCAGGCCTCTGCTCCAGTGGAGGCTTTGAGCATGTCACCGTACCTTCTCTCGTCAAACTGCCGCTCTTCTCGTGCCGACCGACTCTCTTCGTGTCCTTCAGTACGGCCTCGGGCCCATTGGGCAGGCGGTTGCCCGGACGGTCCTCGAAAAGGAGCCACTCACCCTCGTTGGGGCGGTGGACATCGATCCGGACAAGACGGGGCGCGATGTCGCCGACCTGGTCGGCGATGATGTCTCGCCCACTGGGGTTCACGTATCGGACGACGCCGAAACCGCCCTGGCCGACGGGGCGCCCGACGTGGTGCTCCACACCACCACCTCTTTCCTGGAGGGCGTGACCGAGCAACTGCTCCGATGCGTTCGGGCCGGGGCCCACGTCGTTTCCTCCACCGAGGAGCTTTCGTTCCCGCATCACTGGTCGCCCGACCCGGCCGATCGGCTCGACCGCGCTGCACAGGAGGAAGGCGTGGCACTTGTTGGCACCGGGGTGAACCCCGGCTACGCCATGGACACGGTCCCCCTCATGGCGACGGCGGGGTGTACTGACGTGCAGGCCGTGCACGTTGAGCGGGTGGTCGATGCGGGGAAGCGGCGCGAGCCGCTGCAGGCGAAGGTGGGGGCCGGATTGTCTCCGGAGGCCTTTGAGGAGAAGAAGGAGGGGGGACCCTTCGGACACATCGGCCTCCGCGAGTCCCTACGACTGGTGGCGGACGGGCTCGGGTGGTCGCTGGAGGGCATCACGGAGGAGCTCCAGCCGGTCCGCGCCGATGAACTGGTCAACACGGGATTCCGACAGGTGGCGGCTGGGCAGGTGGCGGGCATTCACCACACTGCCGTCGGACAGGTCGCCGGTGAGTCGCGGCTGAGCCTTGATCTCAAGATGTACGTCGGGGCGGACGAATCCTACGACACGGTCACGGTCGATGGGAGCCCGCCCATCGACCTTCGGTTCCAGGGGGGCATCTTCGGGGATACCGCCACGGTGGGCATGCTGGTGAACGCGGCTCCGCTGGTCGCCAATGCCTCGCCCGGCCTACACACCATGGCCGACCTGCCCGTGCCCCGCGCCTTCGCGACGAGCCCTGCGGTGAGTGCCTAGGAGGAGAAGTCCGGCGAACTGCTGCGTTCAAATACCCGGTCGGTCCCGTGACCCCTTTGCACCGCGATGAGCACCTTCTGGTTATCAACAAGCCGCCCGGACTGCTTGCCCAGCCCGATCATACCGGCGACCCGGACGTCGTCTCGCGTGGCAAAGAGATGCTGTCCGGCGAGACGGAGGGAGCGCCGTTTCTTGGACTGGTGCACCGGCTCGACCGGCCCTCGTCGGGGGTGATGGCCCTGGCACGATCGTCGGAGGCCGCCCGGCATCTGTCCCGGCAGTTTCGAGAGCGGCTGGTCGAGAAGCGGTACGTGGTGGTCGTGGAGGGCACACTTCGGGGCATCGGTTCGTGGACGGACTACATCGCGAAGCCCGACCGGCAGCCTCGGCTCGTGGACCCTGACCATCCCGAGGGCAAGCGGGCCGCGCTTGACTGGCAGGTGCTCGAATCGGACAGTGCCCGTACGCTCCTGCAGGTGACGCTCCAGACCGGGCGCCCGCACCAGATTCGCCTCCAGGCCGCGAGCCGGGGGCATCCGGTGGTGGGGGATGAGCGGTACGGTGCATCGGGCTCGCTTCCGGACCGCGCCATCGCGTTGCACCACGTCCTTCTGCGGGCCGACCACCCTGCTCACCCGCGCCGCGAGACGTTCGTGGCGCCGCCCCCGGCGGGCTGGTCGGGTGTCCTTACCGATGCGATGAACACGGCCCTCGACCGGATGCTCGACCGCGAGCAGCCGTCCTAGCGTTCCGGAGAGGACCCGGGGTACGAAGACTGCCCGGCAGGGGCCTGCACACGCCTTCCGATCTTTCGAACGAATTGCAGTCTACGACCATGGGCGATGATTTTGACCGTCTTGAGACCCTCCGTGAGGACCCGCGGGACGACATTCCGATGGCGCACCGCATGAAGCGGTTCGTCGAGGCCCTCCAGCTTCGAATCACCCGGGCGCTCGACGACCTCGAGCCGGAGACCTCGTTCGAGGTGGATCGCTGGTCCCGGGACGAAGGCGGCGGCGGTATCACGGCGGTGATCGAGGGGGGCGACGTGTTTGAGAAGGGAGGGGTCAATACCTCTGCGGTCCATGGCACGCTGCCGGAGCGGATGGCCCGCGAGTTCGACGTTGAGGAGGCGCCGTTCTATGCCACCGGTCTCTCTCTGGTGATTCACCCGTCCTCCCCCCACGTTCCGACCGTCCACGCCAACTTCCGGTACTTTGCGCTGGGCGACGACCTCATGGACCCGATAGACCAGTGGTTCGGCGGCGGGGCCGACCTGACTCCGTACTACCCCCGGCTCGATGACACCCAGCACTTTCATCAAGTGTGGAAGGACGTGTGTGATCGGCACGAGGTGGCCGACTACGCCGCCTTCAAGGACAAGTGCGACGACTACTTTTACCTGGACCATCGAGACGAGGCGCGGGGCGTGGGCGGCATATTTTACGACTACCTTCGCGAGGACCCGGAGGGACTGTTTTTCTTCACGCGGGAAGCGGGCCGGGCCTTTCTTGAGTCATATCTTCCCATCCTGAAGCGACGCAAAGACGAGGCCTACGGAACGCAGGAAAAGGCGTATCAACGCGTCCGACGGGGGCGGTACGTGGAGTTCAACCTGGTGTACGACCGAGGGACCAAGTTTGGGCTGGAGTCCGACGGCCGCACGGAGAGCATCCTCATGAGCATGCCGCCGCAGGTGCAGTGGCCGTACGATTATACGCCGGAGCCGGGCACGCCTGAGGCCGACGCACAGTGGTACTTCACGGCCCGGGATTGGCTTTCGGTAACAGAGGCCGAGGCCCCAGCTAGCACCACGTGAAGACCCTGCTGAGAGGGCGTTTTAGGGTGAATTTCAACGCGTCTGAGGAACGGGACGAAGGGGCCACCGCTCAATTTACCAGCGTTGTCACAGCCCCAACTTCGGTCCCTGAGTTCACGCTCGGCCCGTATGACTCCACTCGATACCCTTCGTGCCTATGAGCCTGGTCAGTGGACACGTCCCGAGAATTGTGCGTCTCAAACCCCTCTCCCGATTGACGAGGGCGACCGAGTGGGCGTGGTGCTGTTCAACCTAGGGGGGCCGTCCACACTGGACGAGGTCGAGCCGTTTCTGTATCGCCTGCTAATGGACCCACGTCTCTTCGACCTACCGGTCGGTGGGCGGATGCGTCGGTGGCTGGCCAAGTCGGTCGCCTACCTTCGGGGCGGAACGCTCCGTGAACGATACGAACTCATCGGTGGGGCCTCACCCGTGCCCCGTCGGGCCCAAGAGCAGGCCACGGTGCTCCAGAGCCATCTCGACGCCCGATACGGAGACCCGGCCGGTGTAAAGTTCCGTGTGTACTCGGCGATGCGGTACGGGCGTCCGTTCATGGAAGAGGCGGCGGCCGACATGGAGGCCGACGGGGTGGACGAGGTTGTCCTGGTGCCCTCGTATCCGCAGTACTCCACCGGCACGACGGGCTCGGCCCTTGCGTACTGGAAGGCGTTGGGCGCGAGGGGGGAGCGTCCGTCCTGGCCGACGACCGTGGTGCCCGAGTACGCCGCCAATCCGAAATACGTACAGGCCCTTTCGGAGCGAATTGACGAAGCCCTGCAGCGCTTTCCGCGGCACGTGCGCGAGGAGGTTGCTCTCGTCTTCAGTGCGCACGGTGCGGTGTTCGGCACGCAGGGGCCGGGCAAAGCGCCCTACTGCTGCCACGTGCACTCGACCGTAGAGCAGGTGATGCAGCACCGAGGCCGAGACCGCCCCTTCCGGACGGCCTTCCAGAGCCTGATCGGGCCAAGCCACTGGCTCACGCCCTCCACCCCGGACACCATCGCCGCGCTCGCAGATCAGGGTCAACGGGCGGTCCTGGTCGTTCCCGTCAGCTTCGTGACCGATCACGTCAACATCCGCTACGACCTTGACGTGGACGTGCGCGAGACAGCAGAGGCGCACGGAGTCGACTACTTCGAGGTAACGGCCGGCCTGAACACCCATCCGTTGTTCATAGAGGCCCTCGGGGAGGCCACCCTGGCCCAGCTGGACGTCCCCACGGATGCGAACCAACCCCGCCATCGGGGCGACGGGCACACTCGGGCCTATCCGCTGCGGCCCTTCCACCAGCTTCCCTGGCACACGGTCACCCGCGACGGGCCTTGCCCGACCTGTGGGCGGCAGCGGGGCGCACGCCGATGGACGCGTCCTGACCGCCCGGCCCAGCCGGAGACGTCCACCGACCGACCCGCATCGCCCCCCGACGAACGCTCGAGCCCCGCCGCGGAATCGCGGTCGAAGGAAGACTCGTAGGAGCGCGACTACGGGTTGAGTCAACACGTTCTCTACATTCACCTCGTCGCTGACAATGAGCCTTTCTCCGTCCGATCAACTGTTGCGCACCTTAGCGGCTGTCCCGGTCTCCAGCCCCGTCCTGGATCTGGGATGCGGGGCGGGGGACCACACCGAGGCCCTCCTGCGCCTTGGGTTTCCCGTTCACGCCTGCGATCCCCGGCCGGGGGCGGTTCAGGACACGCAGGCCGTCGTCCGCGATCTGGTCGACGAGGAGACCGCGGAGACGTGTGTCCAGCAGCTCTCTCTACAAGGGCTCGACGAGCTGGAGGCGACCTTTGACTGGGTCATTGCCGACCGGACGGAGGCCCTGGTGGACTCGCCGGCCGACCTTGCAACGCTCCTGAACAAGAGCCAGAACCTGCTGGCGCCCGGCGGGTGGGTGTACCTTACCGTCCCGGCGACGATGGACGACACCGTCCCGGCGACGATGGACGACCCCAACAGTGCGTCCCACGACGACACTGTAACTCGTTTTGCACCGGCGGACCTCGACACCGAGGCTCTGGATATATCACTAGTGGAGTCTCAGTCGCCGTCCCGCGTCGAGGAAAACGGAGAAGTTCGGGTTCACGCCCTCTACCGACGTGTGAAACGGTCGACGCCCGAATGACTGTGGCCGAGACGCTGTGTCTCGAGTCCACGAAGGCTCCACCCGCCCGTTACCACTTGACCGATCGCACCACTGATGCCATGGAAGTCGCTCCCTCCGAAGTTGACCTACGGAACAGCCGTCGGTTCTACGAGCGTGCTCAGCACTCCATTCCGGGCGGTGTCAACTCTCCTGCCCGCGCCTTCGATAGCGTAGGGGGAACCCCGCTTTTCATTGAACGCGCCGAAGGTGCGTACTTGGAGGATGCCGACGCGAACGAATATCTTGACTACGTCGCCTCCTGGGGCCCGATGATTTTTGGGCACTCCCATCCGGACGTGGTGGAGGCGGTGAAGGATCAGGTTGAGGCGTCTACCTCCTTCGGGGCACCCACGGAGATCGAAATCGAAGTGGCCGACCTGGTCTGCGACCTCGTCCCATCCGTCGAAAAGGTGCGGATGGTGAACTCGGGCACGGAGGCGACCATGAGCGCCGCCCGGCTGGCACGAGGGTACACGGACCGCGACAAGATCATCAAGTTCGAGGGCAACTACCACGGCCACGGCGACTTCTTCCTCATTTCGGCTGGCAGTGGGGCCATGACCCTCGGCAAGCCCGACTCGCCCGGCGTGACCGACGGCAACGCGAAAGACACGCTGCTGGCCCAGTACAACGACCTGGACCACGTCCAGCGCCTCGTGGAAGCCAATCAGGGGGAAGTGGCCTGCATCATCGTGGAGCCGGTGGCCGGCAACATGGGCTGCATCCCGCCGGAGCCTGGGTTCCTGGAGGGGCTGCGAGAGCTGTGCAATGCCCACGACATCGTGCTCGTCTTCGACGAGGTCATGACGGGCTTTCGGGTGGCACCGGGCGGCGTGCAGGAGCGCTACGGCGTAATCCCGGACCTGACCTGCCTCGGCAAGATCATCGGCGGCGGGCTGCCGGTTGGGGCGTACGGTGGCAAAAAAGAGATCATGGACTACGTCGCCCCGACGGGGCCGGTCTACCAGGCCGGTACCCTCAGCGGGAATCCGCTCGCCATGCGGGCGGGGCACGCCATTCTCTCCAAGATTGCCGGGGAGAAAGATCGCATCTACGACCAGTTGGAGGACTACGCGGAGGCGCTGCAGAAGGGCACGGAGCACAACCTCGACGCGCTGGGGCTGGACTACACGACGCACCAGGTGGGGGCGATGGGCAGCCTCTTCTTTACGGAGGCGGAGGTCGTGGACCAGGACACGGCCCAGACGGCGGACACGGAGGCCTACGCAGCCTATTTCCACGCCATGCTGGAGGAGGGCATCTATCTGCCTCCATCCCAGTTTGAGGCGATGTTCTACGGCACGTGCCATGGCGAGGACGAGCTCGAAGCGACCCTCGAAGCCCAGCGCCGCGCCCTGAAAGAGGTCCACTCGTAGTCGGCAGCCGCTTGTTCCTTTTGCGTTTCCGAACTGAACATGGACGACCGGACGCCTTCTGGTGGGGGACAGCTTCTCGGGGTCGATCGACGCGTGCTCGCGCTGGCCCTTGCCCGCATGGCAGACGCCGTGGGCAACTCATTTCTCATCATCGTGCTCCCGCTCTACGTGGCGAGTGAGGCGGTCGGGGGACGCATCTTCGGCGTTCCGGCCTCGATGGTCGCGGGCGTCGTCCTAGCGTTGTTTGGCATTGCGAGCAGCATCGCGCAGCCGCTGGCGGGGCGCCTGTCCGATCGAGCCGGCCGCCGAAAGGTCTTCGTGATCGGCGGGCTCGTGGTTCTTGGGGGGCTCAACCTGGCGTTTGCGGCGGCCACGGCCTACTGGCACCTCTTCGTGCTGCGGGTGGTCCAGGGCCTCGCGGCCGCCTTTACCATCACGGCGAGCCTGGCCATCGTCAACGAGCTGAGCGACGCGGGCAGCCGGGGCGGTAACATGGGCGTCTACAACTCCTTCCGCCTCATCGGCTTCGGGGCCGGCCCCCTCTTGGCGAGCGTGCTTCTCGAGATGGGCCCGTTCACGCTGCCGGGGGGGCGGAGGTAACAGGGTTTGAGGCGACGTTCGCCGTAGCCGCGGCCACGGCGTTTCTGGGAACCGGCCTTGTGGGGGCGCTCGTGCAGGATCCCGAGGGCACGGCCCCTACGGAACGGCGTCTGGCCCTCCGGGTCTGGGACCGGTCGGGATCAGGATGGCGGCTCGACACCATATTCGCGCTGGGGGTCGCGACCCTCATCATGGCAAGCTGCATGGCGTTGCTGTCCGCCATCGAGCCGGAGGTGAATGCCCGGCTGGGACAAGGGCCGTTCCTCTTCGCCGTCGAGTTTGTGGCCCTGATTGCGGCCCTCGCGGCCCTGCAGCCCGTGGTGGGACGGGCCAGCGACCGGATGGGGCGCAAGTGGTTCATTGTGCTCGGCCTGGTGGGACTGGTCCCCACCACACTGCTGCAGGGCGTGGTGGGGGCGCCCTGGCAGATGATCGTGGTGCGGATGCTGCAGGGGGGAGCGGGCGCACTGGTGTTTGCCCCGGCATTGGCCCTGGCGGGCGACCATACCAAACAAGGGCAGTCGGGGGCACAGCTGGCCGTGCTGACCGTAGCGTTTGGGCTCGGCATCTCCTCCGGCCAACTGATGGCGGGCTTCTTCGTGTCGTTCGGGTTCGTCGTGCCCTTCGGGATTGGCAGTCTGCTCGCGGTGGGCGCTGCGGTGTTGGTGGGCACGCAGGTCGACGAGGCCGAACCGGCCCCGTCCGCGGCGTGAGGGGACCATCTCGGGCGAGCCGACGCGAGTTCGTCCCAACAAAAAATCCGCCCCGAGCCGAGATCTGGCTCCGAGCGGGACCATCCGAGCACAACCAGGAGACAGGTTACTCCTCTTTCCGCTCCAGGAGGAGGTCTTTCAGCTTCTCAAATTCGTCTCGCTCAAACGAGAGGCTGTACTTCCCAGGATCCTTGTCCTCCCCCACCTCGGTGAGCGGATCTACGTCCGACGACTGGACCACCTCAATGAAGTCCTCCGATCCCATTTCGAAGGCCCCAGCGAAGTCCTCGGCCGTAGCGGCGTAAATGCCGCCGTACGACTTGATCTCGCCGGTCGAAAAGTCTTCGGCGTCCTGCGGCTTGAAGCTAACTCCACGCATAAAGGGGGATTCAGGTTGGTGGCCGTCGTAGCGAACCGTTTGTTGTGGAGATTAATTGATTGTCCGATAAAAAGTTTCTGTTCTTAGCGGGCCTCGGCCGGTTTCGTGGAGGGCCCTGATCGACGGCGGTCCGGGTTCGAATCTGGGGTTCACATTCTAAAACAATTTCTTTACATTTCAGGGAGCCAAATCTTTCACACACAGCGGGCCCTTATGCTCTCCATTCGCCGAATTCTCTGGCCAACTGACTTTTCGAAGGGGGCCGACCGGGCGTTTCCGCATGCCGCGGCCCTCGCGTCCTGGCACGAAGCAGAGTTGCATGTACTCAACGTGACGGAGGAGCGATCGGGGGGCGCGTCGGCCGACGATGTCCCGATCCCCGAGTCCACCCTGTCCGAGCTTCTGTCGGTGGACGGGGATCCTCCGCCGCACGTCGACCTGAACGCCCTCACACTCGTTCAGGAGCAGCGAGAGCACGAGTCGCCGCCTGAGGCAATCGTGGGGTATGCCGAGGAGCAGGCGATTGACCTCATTGTGGCGGGCACACGCGGGCGCCGCGGCCTCCAGCGTCTGCTCATCGGCAGCGTGGCCGAAGAGGTGCTCCGCACGGCGCCCTGTCCGGTCCTTACAGTGCGGGGGGAGGGGGACGACGCTCCGGCCTGGGCCGTGCGCAACATCCTCGTGCCCGTCGACTTCTCGGATGCCTCGTTGGAGGCACTCCGGCACGCGAAGGAGCTGGCCCTGACCTACGGGGCACAGATCACGCTCCTCCACGCGGTGGAGGAGGTGATTTATCCGTCTGCCTACGGGGTGGAGCCCGCCAACCTGCCGGGGGCGCAGGTCATCGAGCGTGTAGAGGAGAGCCTGGCCGACCTTGCCCGCACCGAGATTGGATACGAGCACGTCACCGTCGAGGCCAAGATTGGGTACGCCCCCTCTACCATCCTGGACTACGCCGAGACGAATGAGGTGGACCTCTTTGCCATTGCCACCCACGGCCGGACGGGCCTCGAACGGATGCTGTTGGGGAGCGTGGCGGAACGGGTACTGCGCCGCGCCCCTGCACCTGTTTTCACCGTCAAGTCCTTCGGGAAATCTCTGCTTCCCGCGTCCGACGACTCCTAACCACCCAGAAGCTCCATGACGCCCCGCCGCATTCTGGTCCCGACAGACTTTTCGCCCAGCGCCGAGGCCGCGCTGGCACACGCCGTATCGCTGGCCGATCGGTTTCGGGCGCCCCTCCATCTGCTCCATGTTGTGCACCAGACCAACACCGACCTGTACGGCCTGGGTGACGCGGAGGTACACATCGATCGGCTTCGGGAAGAGGCGGAGTCCAGTGCCCGAGCCCGACTCGCGGACCTCGCCCCCGGCATGGCGGCGCAGGCGGTGCACACGGCCGTCGCTCGGCGTTCCGAGGGAGGCGTGGTCGACGCGATCGAGGAATACGTGCTCGATTCCGCAATTGACCTCGTGGTGATGGGCACGCATGGCCGCCAGGGGCTCGGGCGCCTCATGCTGGGGAGTGTCGCCAACCGGCTCGTGCGGCGCGGGGTCGCTCCGGTCCTCACTGTCCGGCACGAGAAAGAGGAGGGGGAGACGGCCGCGCCGGTGGCGTACGACAGCATCCTGGCGCCCATCGACTTTTCGGATCACTCGAAGACGGCGCTGCGTCTCTCCAAAGAGGTGACTGCCCAGTACGAGGCGACCCAGCACCTTCTGTTCGTGGCCGAAAAGCGTGTGCTGCCCACCTTCAGCGATACAGGCATTCCGGGAGTGAGCGTCGTGGAGATGGATCCAGAGATTGTAGCCAACGCGGAGGAGGCCCTCGACGAGTTAAACGCCTCTGTGGGCGGGCCGGAGGTGACCACTGCCCAGCACCTGGAAGAAGGCGATGTGGCGCAGACCATCATCGACTTTGCGGATGCCCGAGAGGCAGACTTAATTGTGATGGCCACGCGCGGGCTCACCGGGATCGACCGGTTTGTTCTGGGCAGCAACACGGAGCGCGTCGTCCGAGCGGCTCCGTGCCCGGTCCTGACGGTGCCGGCCTCCCCGGACGCGGCCCCCGAAGACTAAGTTTCGTTTCTCTCCCAACTTCTCCTAGCAGATGCTCCCCGACGAGTCCCTCGACGAAATCACAGCGGCCGTGCAGGCGTGCGACGATGCCCGGTCGGCACTCGTGGACGCCCTGGCCGATGCCGACGCGGCAGACGACGCACTAGCTGATCCGGCGTCCCTGAAGCCCGTGGGACGGGCACTTTCCAACTGGCGGGACGCCCAGGAGCGGTTCATGGCCGCGGTCCAGGCCGCCGACGCCTCCGACCCCGCCACCACGGCGCTACTTCTCAAGACGAACCACGGGGTCGATGCCTCCAACGCGCGCTGCGGAATTCCGGGAACGGACGTGGAGGGGGCGGACCAGCCATTTCCCCTCGATCTGACGGGGACGAAGGGCATGCTGGTCACACAGGCGGCGACGGAGCACCTCGACTGAAGCCTCCTCAGCCATTGAGGGCATCGCGGAGCTCCGCGGCGGCCCCCGCGGCGGCGTCGGCGTAGTCGGGTCCCTCAGAGGCGTAGAGGATGCTGCGGCTGGAATTGACCAGCACGGGGCCGTCGTCGGTGGCGGCGGCCTCCATGACTGCGGATGGCTGGCCGCCCTGCGCCCCGACGCCCGGGATCAAAAAGGGGAGGGACGGGCACAGGGCCCGGAGGTCCCGCAGAGCCGCCGGGGCCGTCGCACCAACGACGAGGCCGGCGTCTCCGGGGGCGTCCGTGTTCCAGTCCTGGACCCGCTGGGCCACGTGCCGGTAGAGGGGCGTGCCGTCGCAGGTGCAGGCCTCCTGCAGGTCGTCGGCCCCGTCGTTCGAAGTGCGTGCGAGGACAAACGTGCAAGTGCCCTCATGCTCCAAAAAGGGCATTGCACTGTCCCGGCCCAGGTACGGCGAGATTGTGCAGGCGTCCAGCCCGAGCTCCTCGTAGATCGACGCGGCGTAGTAGCGGGCCGAGTGGCCGATGTCGCCGCGCTTGGCGTCGCCCAGCACCAGACAGTCGTCGGGGATCGTCGTCACTACCTGGTCCAGAACGGTCAGGCCCGCCGGGCCCAGGGCCTCGAAGAATGCAAAGTTGGGCTTGAACGCGCAGGCGTAGGGGGCGGTCGCCTCCACGATGGTCGTGCAGAAGGCGCGCACGGCGTCCGTGCGGAGCCGGCCGTCCTGCAGGGAGGTGGGAAACCGTGCGGGGACAGGGTCGAGCCCCACGCAGACCGCTGTGTCCTTTTGGGACTGGAGACGGCGGAGGCGGCTGGAGAAGGAAGTCGACATGCGTGTGCAAGACTGATCAGAAGGGAGTGCCGTCCAAACGTATCGGTTCGGTCGGGCGCACGCAACTTTCCATCCGGTCCAGGTGAATCACTCCGCCTGAGCCATTCTACCTCGGCCTACACGGCCCAAAAAGGCCCTGGGAATTCTGATCGGGGAAAGCCTGTGGAAGGAACTGAAAGTAAGCAGGTGATTATTAGACTTGTGCTTCTTTGGAAGCCCTTTCAAAACGTCCCCCGCACACTCTGGGGCGTTGGGAAACGTCGCCTCGAACTTCCGTTGGGTGTTACTACCCGAACACCGATGCCCTTCACGTCTCGCACACAAACCACTCCGACCAACCATGGCAGACCAAGGACTCAGTGACATCAAAGGGGTCTCCGAAGAGGATCAGAAAATGATCCAGAACATCGAGACGATGATGGGCCCTGAGCCCGAAGACATGGGGTTCATCAAAAATGCCTTCTGGGGGCGCCTCCGCGACGACCTACTGTTTCCCTATCCCCACGAGGGAGACGACGAGCGAGAGCGGTGTGATGCCCTGTTGGAAGAGCTCGAGGAGTATTTGGAGAACGAGCACCCGCGGGTCGAAATCGACCAGGAGCAGTACATCCCAGAGTGGGTGATCGACCGCTTGTTCGACATGGGCGTGATGGGCATGATCATTCCGGAGGAATACGGAGGGCTCGGACTCGGCGTTACGAGCTACAACCGGGTGCTGGAGATGATCGGCCGCTACTGCGCGTCCACGGCCGTCATGGTATCGGCCCATCAGTCGATCGGCTGCAAGGCGATTGTGATGTTCGGGACGGAGGAGCAGAAGGAAGAGTACCTCCCCCTCGTCGCCCGGGAGGAGCTGAGTGCCTTCTGCCTGTCGGAGCCGAACGTGGGGTCCGATGCGGCGGCTCAGGAGTCGTTTTCCGTGAAGACGGACGACGGCGACTACATCCTGAATGGCGAGAAGAAATGGTCCACCTCGGGCGCCATGAGCGGGCTGTTCACCGTTATGTGCAAGAACATGGTGCCCAACCCCGAGACGGGCGAACTGGAGCAGCAGGGCGTGAACGCGCTCATCGTGGCGCCGGACATGGAGGGGGTCGAGGTGTTCGAAAACAACCGCGCGAAGACCGGCATCCGTGGGACGTGGCAGGCCCGGTTCCGCTTCAACGACGTGCGCGTGCCGGAAGAGAATGTCCTCCACGAGGAGGGCTCGGGCCTGAAGGTAGCGCTTTCGTGCCTCAACTACGGGCGGTGCACGCTCAGTGCGGGCGTCACCGGCGCCGCCAAGGCGGCACGGGACCAGGGCATCAAGTGGGCCCAGACGCGGTACCAGTTTGAGCGGCCCCTGGCGGACTTCGAGCTGGTGAAGCAAAAGATCGCCCGCATGTCGGCGGTCACCTACGCGATGGACGCCATGCTCTACATGATGACGGGGCTCCTCGACCGGGGAGAGGATGACATCATGGTGGAGACGGCCATCACCAAGGTGTTCTGCTCCGACTTTGGGTGGAAAGTGATCGACGAGGCGCTGCAGGTGATGGGTGGAGAAGGCTACATGACCGAGCACGAGCTGGAGCGGGCGTGGCGCGACAACCGCATCCACGGCATCGTGGAGGGCTCCAACGAGGTGATGCAGTCCTTCATCTTCGCGTACGGTGGGAAGCAGCTCGCCGAAAAAATGGTATCGATCCAGGAGGCCCTGCTCTGGGACTCGGACGAGTCGATTGGCGACAACCTCTCACGCATCCTGACGGCCGCGACGACCCCGACGGTGCTCAAGAAGGCCCTGCCGATGGGGGCACAGTTGTTCCTCGGGCTAAAGCCGCGTGCGCCCGAAATCAACGGTGTACACCCGGCCCTTCAGGAACAGGCTAACACCCTTGCAACGCTCATTCAGAAGCACTCCCACTACTTCAAGCTCGTGAGCAAGTGGGAGCGCGAGGACGTCGTGAAGCACCAGGCCCAGCAGGCCCGCGTGGCGGACAATGCCATCTATCTCTTCGCGCTCGCCTCATCGCTGTCGAAGATGGACGACCAGCTCCGATCTGGCGAGTTCGGGCCGGAATTTGAGCGGGACCGCGCCGCGTTTGAGTACCTCTTCGAGTGGTTCAACCGCAAGATCCACCGCAACTTCGGCAAGATGCGTGACAATGCGGACGACAGCATGCGAGAAGCCGCGGAGGCCGCTCGTGCTCACAGTGACACCCTGCCCAACGAAGACTTTTACATCCACGAGGGCAGTCCCCTGGGGCGCGATGCGGGCAAGGAGCATCCGCAGGAGCACATCCCGCAGTTTGAGGGCGAGGGCGAGGACCCCCGCGCGGTGGACCGCGAGCCGGGCGACACGGACGACCTTGACCTCGACGAGATGGTTGACGACATGACCAAGCCGGTGGACCGGGGCGACGGTGCCCCCGAAGAGTCCACCCCGGCCCCCAGTCCCGACGACAGCTAGTCGGCAGGCGTCGTTACACGGATGAAACGAAGCTGCGCAGTGTCGGGGCTGGCCCCGGCACTGCGCTTTGCTTTGGACGGGGATGGTTGGGCCTCCCTCTGATCCCTCCCCAAGTCCACTTTGGGCCGGCAGGCATTGGGAGACGAATCGTGCCGATGCCTCGTGCATTGGTAGTGCACAGACGCGCATTTTCTCTCGACGGCCCATTGAAGATTCTCACCGCATGCAATCCCTCTATCTCATCTACCTCGATCGTCACCACCTCGGGGACGAGCTCTTCCTCAAGTCGTTGGCCCAGCACTTTTCCGATGCAGGGACAGGCGCGCCGACCTGCGTGTTGGTCCACGGAAGCGGCGAGAAGGTGGAACGCACCCTGGAGGCACAGGGCTATTTCCCAGAACGCACCGACGGAGTGATTGAGGTAGAGACCGAAGACCAGCGGCGGCTCGTGGAGCGGGCCGTACGGGAGGTCAACCAGGACATCGTGGCGGCACTGACCGACGAGGTCGTATCCACCGTAGGAATTCAGGGCGTGGACCGCGGGCTGTTTCGGCTGGGCGACGATGCGTCCCTGCAGGCGGCCAATGTGGGATGGCTGTCGGCGCTTCTCAAGCAACATGTCCTCCCGGTCGTGTCCGCCCTCGTCGAGACCTCAGATACCGGAACCGTGCACGAGGTGGGGACGGAAGAGGCGGTGCGGGCGCTGGCACGGGCGCTGGGCGACGCGTTTGAGCCGAGCATCTGCGTGCTGACGACTGCCGAGGTTGCGGGGGTGCCCGACGAGGCAGGGGGAGTGCAGTCGGAGATCGAGAGCACGACCCTGGAGGACCAGCCGATCCCGGAGCCGGCGGCCGTGCGTCGCCTGGTGGAGACGGAGGTGCCGGTTCTGGTCACGAACCTGCAGGGGTTGTTTAGCGGAGACGAACCCGTCGGCACGCGTGTCCGGCCGTAATTGCTCTCCGCGCTGGCCCCAACGGTTGAACCTTCTGATAAATCAGACGCGGATGCAATCGGGACCGCACTCCGGCCGAGATCCGGCTTGACAGCGGCTGAGGGGGCCATTATGTTCCTTCTGCATAATCGAGTCATTCACGCTCACATTTGTTGAGGTTATCGCATGAGTACATTTGAGGAACGATACAGCGAGTTGTCCGAGACCCTTGAGGGGGCCGAAGAGGACCTGATGAAGTTTTACGAGAAGGGCAACAAGGCCGCCGGCACACGTGCCCGGAAGAGCCTCATGAAGCTGAAGAAGTTGTCCCACGAAGTCCGGCAAGAGATCCAGGACATCAAGAACGAAGAGCTTTAGCCTCCTGGCGACCAATCTGCCTCCCCCGCGATGCCATCTCGTTTGGCGCGCACAGGTGAGGGCAGATTGGTCACCGATCCGACGTACCACGTCGCGGAAGAAGCCCTTGCTTTTTGCCGGCAAGGGCTTTTTGCGTTGAAGAACGCCCCTGATTTTTGACGGCTGGCTGTGGCGTCGCCGGATGGTTTCGTTTCGTTTCGTACTTTTGCCCCTCCATATAATGCCCCACCGAATAATTTCTGGTGTCCTCGCAATCATCTGTCTCGCCGTGGCGGGAACGCCCGTCTTTGCCCAGCCGGGACTTCCCTCACTCCCCAATCCTCAAGAGAGCCCGACCTCCGACACGGCCGACGCAGAGTGGGAGTCCGAGTTGACTGGGAAGATTTCCGTCGCGCAGGCCGCGTATCGAAACTGGCAGGAGGGAGGGGTCAACTCGCTGTCGTTTACGACCTCACTGGACGGGGCGACCGAGCAAGAGGGCGACCGGTGGGCACAGGCCTACAGCGCACGGTTTGCCCTCGGCTACATCAATCAGGAGGATCGCGAAGTCCGAAAGGCGGAGGATCGGATCCGTCTCCAGGCCAACCTGCAGTACCAGGGAGACGGCTTTTTCAACACGTTCAGCCCCACCCTGGCCGGAGACCTTCGGACACAGTTTGCACCCGGGTTCGCGTACTCTGAAAATCCGTACCAGGACGAAGCGGGTGTGGACCCCACCAACCCGCGGATCGACGAAGAGCCTCCCGTACGCACCTCCTCGTTTTTTGCCCCTGGGACCGTCACGGAGTCGATCGGTCTCACCTACGATCCGCTCGACCAGCTCTCGCTCCGGTTGGGCGTTGCCGCGAAGCAAACGGTCGTGGCCGAACCGGACTTTCGGGTCCTTTATGGGGTTGACCCGGACAATCTAGTGCGGTCGGAGGCGGGAGGACAGTTCTCTGCGAACCTGGATCAGCGGCTCTCCGAGAGCGTCCGGTACCGGTCCCAGCTCGACGTCTTCTTCGCCGTGAATCAACTCGACAACCCCCCCGATGCCGTCTGGGACAACGTCATCAATCTCCAGGTGAACGACTGGATTACCACGGACCTGGAGTTCGTGGCCCTCTTCGACGAAGACACCTCTAGCGCAATTCAGATCAGGGAGGCGATTTCGGTCGGGGTGTCGTTTACGCTCCTGTAGGCCCCTAGCGTTGCCGTTCTGCCTGATGCTGATGCGCCGATGCGTCGCGCTGCCGCCGCGTATCTTGTACTGGGCCTGCTGCTGGCCCCGATACCTCTCTTGAACGTGCTGCAGGCCGAGTCCGCCGCCGTGGTGGCCCTGGCGGCCTACTTTATCAGTGGGGGAGCAGCCGTTCGGGCGTTCGGCACGACGTCGATGTCGGTGTGGCGGGTGATGGGGCGTCAAGAGGCGGCCCTTCTCGTCCCGCTCGCAGTACTTCTGCTCGCGCAAATCTGGGCGCCGAACTGTACTTTGGGACAAGGGCTTCTCTTCTATGCCCTGTTTCCGGGCATCACGGTCGTGTTTGCGGTGGCGGTGGCGTACTTGCTGCGGGGACTGTCGGTGTCGCGACCGGGGTGGGTGCTGAGCGGCCTCGGGGGGCTTCTCGTCGTGGCCGGTCCGCTTTATGACCTGGGCCTGCATCCTCAGTTCTACACCTACAATCATGTCTTTGGGGGCGTCCTGGGGCCAATTTACGACGAGCAATTGGCCGTTCGTCCCGGACTCTTTGCCTTTCGGGGCCTGACGCTGCTTTGGGCCCTGCTGGCCGTGCTCCTTGGACAGCGTGTGCGAGGGCACGGGTCCCGATGGGCCGTTCTGGCGTGTGCCCTTGCCCTCGGGGCGGGGTACGTGTGGTCCAGTCCGCTCGGCATCAACACAACGGCGGCTTCCCTGCAGGAGCGCCTCGGTGGGCACACGCGGACGGCTCATTTTGACCTCTACTACGACTCGACCCAGGTCGACGCGGCCACCGCCGCGGACCTCGCCGCTGCCCACGAGGCGGAGTACGACTGGGTGCGAGGCCAACTGGGACTGACGGCCGACGGGGAGCGCCCTCGAATTCAAAGCTACATCTATCCGAACCCGGACACGAAGGGGCGCCTCACCGGAGCCCGGACGACGAGCGTGACGCCGGTGTGGCTCGATACGCCGCAGGTGCATCTGCTCCGCGATCGGGTGTCGCAGAGTCTCGGCCACGAACTGGCACACGTCGTCAGTCGCCCCTACGGCCTGCCTGGACTCCAGGCCTCCTGGGCACCGGGGCTCATCGAAGGATGGGCGGTGGCCCTAGAACCGCCGTCGCCGGGACCGTCTCCGGATGACCTCGTCCGCACCGCGGCCCAGTCCGACACGACGACCACGCTCGCTGCCGAGGCAGGGGCGGTGGCACAGCGGCTGTCGCCCTGGGGCTTCTGGACGGGTCGAGGGGCTGTCTCGTACGCCACGATGGGCTCCTTCATCCGGTACCTGCTCGATCAGTACGGCCCGGCCCGGCTCAGGCGCGTCTACGCCTGGGGAGACTTTGAGGGCGTGTATGGACGATCACTGGACACGCTCGCGAAAGAGTGGGCGGCCCACCTCCGTCGGGCGCCGACCGTGTCGCGGGCGGCCCACGCCGTGGTCACCCGGCGGTTTATGCGCCCGTCGCTGTTTGAGGCCGACTGTCCCCACTATGTGCCCCCGGCGCGACGGCACTATCAAATGGCGCAGCGGGCTGCTCGGCGGCGGGACACCACGGAAATGGTGCGCCACCTGGACAAGGCCCTCGACGCCCGGCCGCGGTACGCGGCGGCCCAGGAGGCACTGGCCCGCCACCGGCTCGCCCAGGGACAAGCGTCCGCCGTCCGGCGTCAGATTGACACGCTCTCGGCAGCGGCCCGGACGGCTCCGCTCCAGGTCGCACGGGCCGACGCAGCTGTGCTGCAACGGGCCCCGGACACCGCCCGGACGCTCTACGCCCGAGCCCGGGCCCAGACGCCAGGGTACGCACACGGCTTTCGGGCTCGCCTTGCCCTCCGCGACGCGGTTGCCGACCGCCCCTCGGTCGTCCGGGTGCTCACGAGTGGAGACTCGGCAGCCGCGCAGGCCCGTCGCCTCGCGGACACGGGGTTTCAGAACGCGAGTGTGCAGGCCTGGCAGGCAGTCCGGTGGATGGACGCGCGGCAGTACCGCCGGGCACTGCCGTTGTGGGAGCGGCTGGACGCGCCGGTGCGTGCCGGTCGACCGCGGTCTTGGCACCGGGCGTGGGAACTGCAACGTGCGGCGTGGGGCGCCCGGTCGGCCCTGCGGACGGACGCGACAGAGACGGCGCGGCGATGGGCGGCCCGGGCCACGCGCCAGGCCCGAGTGCTCGGGGACGAAGAACGAGCCGCTCTCTTTGCGTGGTGGGAGCGTCGGGCCGCCGAGTCGGGGATCACGTCTCGAGCCGGTCGATCTCGCCTTTCGCCTCCGAACCACGCGTCCCACCTGCTGGTTGAGGCAGGCGAGTCCCCCACGAGGGCCTCTCGGTGCAAAGTTGTCCCCGCCACTATCCACAATGGGTCACGTGACTGGTAGTATAGACGTCGCTTTTCGTCGGGCGCTCGGGCTGTGCTTGTGTGTCGTGGCGCTTGGTCTGACTGCTGGGTGCAAGTCGGCGGAGGAGACGGAACAGGCGGAGTCCACTCCGGCCTCGCCGGCGGTCCAACCGGAGTTGGCCTCGCCGTCTGCCTCGGTCCGCACGATTCAGCTGTACCAGGGGGACGACGAGCAGAGCCTGCCGGTTACGTCGATGACAGGGGGCGACGGCCTGACGCTGGAGTTCGATCTGCTGACGGAAGAAGGACGCCCACTCTCAATCTATTTCCAGCACGCCGACCGAACGTGGCGCCGCGATCTCTCGCCGGGACAGACCCTGGAATCGTTTCAGGACGATCGCCTCGTGGATTATCGTCCGTCCCGGGGGACGAAGGTGTCGTACGTGCACTACCAGTACCGCTTCCCCAACGACGACATTCGGTTCCGGATCAGCGGCAACTACGTTCTGCGGGTGACCGAGCGGGGCCGCCGGGACTCGGTTCTCTTCGAGCAGCCGTTCTTCGTGACGGAGGCGGAAGGGGGGCTCCAGTTGGACGCCGAGGGGCTTCCGGTGCCGGGGCAGCGACAGCCGTCCCTCCGCCCGCGTGCCCGTTTCGCCCCGCCGTCCGCGATTCGAGGCGACCCGTTCGGACACGCCGTGTGCTTCGTCCGGAACGGTCGTCTCGCGGACACCCGCTGCGAAGACCGTCCGCTGCTGGCGCGGCAGCCCAACCTGGAATTTGAACTGGGGCGGGATCGGGCCTACGCCCCCGCGACGGCGGAGTACGGACTCGACCTCAGCACGCTCCGGTCTACCGCCCAGATTGCCCGGGTCGAACGCACCCCGTCGCCCATTCGGGTCTTTCTGGACCCCGACTACGCCCGCTTCACGGAAGCATCGCGAGGACCGAGCCTGAACGGGCAGACGGTCGTTCGAAGTGCCCTCTCGGCCCAGGCAGATCCGAGCATTACCGCCGAGTACGTGGAGACAACCTTTGCCTTTGTGCCGTCTGGCGAGACGCCCTACAGACGGCCCCTAACCGTGGCCGGAAGTTTTAGCGGAATGGACCCGGCCCGGGGCATCCAAATGGACTGGAACGAGCGGCGGGGCCGGTACGAGGGACGTGTTCTCCTGAAGCAGGGCCGCCACCAGTATTTCTACTCGACATCGGACCCGAGCCTTGCGCAGGAGGTTCGCCGAACGCAACCCCGACGGGCCAGTACCTACACGGCGTTTGTCTATTACCGAGACGCCCAGTACAACACCGACCGCCTGCTTCGGGTGGGGGGGCTTCGGCCTTGATCCCGAAAGAAAAACGCCCCATCCCGAACCGAATGGGGCGCCTGTTCCGATATGGAAGGGGGACACCTTATCCGATGACCACGACGTCCTGGGCGTTGGGCCCCTTGTCCGTGTGCCCGACTGTAAATTCGACCCGGTCGTCTTCCTCAAGACTCTTGAAGCCCTCCGTGTCAATCTCGCTGTAGTGGACGAACAGATCCTCGTCCCGGTCCTCAGCGACGATGAACCCGTAGCCTTTCTCGTTGCTGAACCACTTGACGGTTCCCGTTTCGCGCTCTGCCATGGTGCTGCTGAAAGGTCAGTCGAAAGAACGTATGCTGCACGGCAGGGCATTTGCCGTTCAACGCACACACCATGACGGTGTGGCGCCAGATGCTAGTGGCCTGCCATCTGCGATCCATTATATAATTTTCAAAACTCGAAGTCAATTTTTCCAGCTAAAGAACTTGAGAGGGGCTGGTTCATGGATCTGTCTCGGCTCCGAAGCCGTCGCGCTGCTCATTAATCCGTTCGCGTCAACATGTCGTTTGCATTGACGAGCCTCATCGACGAAGATCCAACCTTCCGGGTGCACGGCGCGGTCCGCTCCCCCATCGAGGCGGCCTGTGCGGAGCACTCTGATGTCGCAACCTTTCATGAGTTGGGCCCGAGTGAAGACGAAACAATGCTCTACGGGGCGGTGGTGGGAACCGGGCCGATTACGGTAAGCCTCATTGCCGGCAACCACGCGGACGAACCCGTCGGCCCGGAAACCCTCCGGTCCTTTCTCATCAACGGACTGGCGCGGCGGGGCGACATGGAATCGGTGCTCCGGCGCTTCCAATTCGTGATTGTGCCCCACACGAATCCGGACGGAGAGGCGCGCAACCGGGCGTGGATGGAGGCGTGGCCGGACCTGGAGGCGTACCTGAAGGAGGTTGTTCGAGAAAACCCGGGGCGCGACATGGAGTACGGATTTCCGGATATGCGCCCCGAGAACACGCACGTCTCGGCCTTTTTGCGGGAGCACGGGCCGTTCGACCTCCACGCCAGCCTGCACGGGATGTCGGCGGGGGAGGGTGCGATGCTGCTCATCAACCGGCCCTGGACCTTCCGCACACAGTCGCTTCGCGACGACTTCGCGGACGCCGCCGCGGGAGCGGGGCTGCCCCTGCACGACCACAACCGGAAAGGGGAGAAGGGATTCTTCTGGATCGAGCCGGGCTTCCAGACCACCCCGCGTGGCGACGCCATGCGGACGTACTTTCGGGCCCAGGGCGATTCCGCAATGGCCGAGCGGTTCCACGACAGTTCGATGGAGTTTGTCGCGTCGCTGGGGGGCGACCCGCTCTCGCTCGTGACGGAGCTCCCCCTGTTTCTCATTCGTGGTAAAGAGGAGGAGGGCGGACACCAACCCATACGGTACCTCAAACTCCGGGAGCGTCTGCCGGACATCAAGGCGCGTCTCGATCGGGGAGAGGACGTGGACGAGTTGCTTGCACCGTTCGACGTCCGTCCCGTCCCGCTCGAGACGGCGATGCAGATTCAGCTTCGGACTCTGGAGCTGGGCCTTCGGGCCGTCGCGCCGGACTCCACATCGTGAACTGTCTTCTCAGAACGGACCCGCAGAACGAATGTCTGCACTCATCTACGGCGCCTACGGCTACACGGGACGACTGATCGCCCAGGCGGCGGTCGAACAGGGGCTCCAGCCCGTACTGGCGGGTCGGGACGCCGATCGACTCACGGAGCTGGGGACGGCCCTGGATCTCCCGACCCAAACCGTATCCCTTTCGGAACCGGAGCGGCTCCGGACGGCCCTCGACGACGTCTCCGTCGCACTCCACTGTGCGGGGCCGTTCGTCCACACGGCCCCGCCGATGGTTGGCGCGTGTCTGGACACGGGGACGCACTACCTGGACCTGACCGGGGAGGTGGACGTGTTCCAGATGCTGGCCGAACGCGACGCGGACGCTGAGGCTGCGGGCTGCATGCTGCTTCCCGGCATTGGGTTCGACGTGGTGCCGAGCGACTGCCTGTCTCAGTTCGTAGCGGCACATACCCCTGACGCCGACATCCTTGAGGTGGCGCTGTACGCCGAGGGCACGGTGTCGCAAGGCACCCTCAAGACGCTTATTGAGCAGATGGGTCGGGGTGGGGTGGTGCGCCGGGAGGGGCGGCTCCACGACGTGCCGCCGGGATGGACCAGCCGGAACGTCGACTTCGGAGATCGTCGCCGTGGCGTTACCTCCATCCCCGAAGGCAGCGTCGTGACGAGCGGCGTCTCGACCGACGTGCCCAACGTCACGGCCTACATCGCCGTGCCGCTCCTCGTCCAGTCGCTGCTCCGGGCCAGCCAGCACGTGCAGGGGATTTTGACGTGGCCCCCCCTGAAGCGACTCCTGAAACGGCTCGTGGAGCAGGGCCGGGCCGGGCCGACCGCTGAGGAGCGCCAGCAAGGCCGCACCGTGGTGTGGGCGTCGGCACGAGATCCGGACGGAAACGCCACGACCGCCCGACTCCACGGGCCGGAGGCCTACACCTTCACGGCGCGGTCCGCAGTGGCGGCCCTCCGGCGCGTCCTCGACGGAACCGCTCCCTCCGGATATCAGACGCCGTCTACCGCCTTCGGGGCGGACTTTGCCCTCGCCGTGGACGAAACGTCACGACAGATCGTCGGGGGCCCGTCGGGGGCGTAGGAGGGCCGATTCGCCCACCGGCCCCGCCATACGTTCGTCTCCATAGCACACTGCCCTCCGTGTCCGCTTCGTCATCCGCCTCGGAATCGAACCTTAACTGGACGGCCATCGCGGCGCTGTACGCCGGGCTCGTCTTCGGAATTGGTGTTATGCTCCTGGCCGGGCAGTACCGCAACGCCACGTGGCTGGGGCTCCTGGGGCTCGCGGGCGGCTGTACGGCGTACGGCCGCGTGCTTGCCCGACGAGGTCGTGCACAGACCGCGAAGTGGTGGAGATGGGCCAGTGGCGTCCTCTACGCCGCTTTTTTTCTCTGGGCCGGAACGGTCTTCCTACGGGCCCTCTTTGGGTGATAGCACGGTCGCTGCGACCAGGGACTTCCCGGAAAAAGACCAGATCGTTGAGGTGGGCGAACTCTTTGGGAATCCAAAACAAAGACACAGATCAGGGCGTTTATCTCACCCATAGCATAACAAGAAGCTTCGGCGTATTCACCAACAAAAAAGAGAACGGCTTATGGCTTTTGACCTCCCTGACCTGCCGTATGACTACGACGCCCTGGAGCCGCACATTGACAAGCAGACGATGCGGATCCACCACGACAAGCACCATGCCGGCTACACGCGAAAGCTGAACAACGCGCTGGAGGGGCACGACGACCTCCAAGAGCACTCGGTTGAAGAGCTTCTTGCTGGTCTCGACACGCTTCCGACGGACGTGCAGACGCCGGTGCGCCAGAATGGGGGTGGCTTTTACAACCACCGTCTCTTCTGGAATACCATGTCCCCGGACGGCGGCGGCACGCCCGGTGGAGACCTGGCGGACGCCATCCACGATGCCTTTGGCTCCTACGAGGACTTCAAGGACGCCTTTGCCGACGCCGCGACCGGGCAGTTTGGCAGCGGCTGGGGATGGCTCGTGGCGCAGCCCAACGGCGACGTTACCGTGACCAGCACACCCAACCAGGACAACCCGCTGCTGGACGGGCACACGCCCATCCTCGGGATTGACGTGTGGGAGCACTCCTACTACCTCAACTATCAGAACGAGCGCGGCACCTACGTGGACGAGTGGTGGAACGTCGTCGACTGGGACACCGTCGGCGAGAACTACGACGAGATTGTGGCGGCGTAGTCCTGCTCTCCCACGGGCCCGGTAGGGGCCCGACCCATGTTGCCTGAAGGGGTGGCCGGTCCTCCGGCCACCCCTTTTTGTTGTTGAAACGGATGTTGGGACTGTCGTCGGGACGAGAGGCGCCCCCGAAGCGGGAGCACCTACGCGTCCTGAAGGGCCTGAACGAGGGTCCGGCAGAAGGCCGGAATGTCTTTCACGACGCGTCCCCAGACGAGGTGCTCCTCCTGAAAGGCGGCCTCGTCGACCCATGTCGCGCCCGCATTCAGAAGGTCGTCCTTAATGCCTGTACTTCCAGTGGCCTGACGGCCGTCCACGATGCCTGCGGAGATGCCCACGAGTCCGGCGTGACAAATCTGGGCGACGATCTTCTGCTGGGCATCCATCTCGCGCACCAGGTCCTGCACCCCCTCGTCGCGGCGGAGCTTGTCGGGGGCCCAGCCGCCCGGGACGACGACGCCGTCCAGGTTGTCGGGGTCAAGCGTCCGGGCGGCTGCATCGGTGGTGGCCGTGAGGCCGTGCTTGCCGGTGACGGTGGTGTCGGCCTCGCGCCCGGCGACCACGACCTCGGCGCCCTCCTCCCGGAGCCGCATGGTCGGGACCCAGAACTCAAGATCCTCGAACGACTTGTCGACGAGGACCGCGACGCGATGGGTGTTCAGAGACGTGGACATACGAGCGTTGCGATAGAGTTGGTTAAAAAGATTCTGTTATTGCAATCAAAAACTTGGCGACGTAGATCTCAATGCCCCCTGCGCGCCTCAGTGAGAGCCCGTCCGGTCGTACACGTCGTCGATAAACTCCTTGAACCAGGCTGGGCGTGCAACGAGAACGTACGCCGCCAGGAAGGGAACGACGGGGATCATGAACAGGAGCAGATCCACGGCGATGAGGCCGGCGGCGATGATCCAGATCTGACGGTCGGAAATGGTCGGCAGATACACAATGCGCGAGAAAAGGGTCTAAATAGACGACATCGAATCGGGGAGGTTGCGTTGCCGGGTCCTCCCACGGGCCGTTCTTGATAAACATTCGGTTCTCGTGGAAATTCGCACCGTACCCCAATCTGCCACGACCGATCGGACCCGGAGTCTCCACATACGTCCATGCCGCCCCAAAAGTCCTCTTCCTGGAACGACTGGTTCTCCCGAAGCATCGTCGAGGAAACGATTGCGCCCCTCCGAGCGGAGCGCCCTGTGCTGTTGTCGCTTCTTGTATTCCTGGTGGGAGCGGGGATCGTGATTCCCCTGTCGCTGGAGTATTGGCTCAACGAGCCCGAGTTTCTCCTCAATATCTTTGCCGAGGCGCACGGCATGCTACTGGACCTCCTGCTGTTCGGCTGTCTCTTGTTGTGGTTTGACCGGAAGGCCGAACGGAGGCGCCGGATCGAGAAGTACACCAACGCCATCAACGATCTTCTCGGCTGGGAGCACGAGATGGCGACGTACCGCATCGTGGGAAACGTCCGGCGACTGAACCGGGAAGAGACCCCTCCGGAGACGTTGAAGAATGCCTATCTACGCGGGGCGGACCTGAAGGACGCCGATCTTTCGGAAACGTCGGTGCACGGGGCCGACCTGGCCGACGCCGATCTCCAGAATGCGGACCTATCAGACGCGTACCTGGGAGCCGCGGATCTTTCTGGGGCGAATCTTCGGAACGTCAACCTCTCCGGGGCCCACTTCGGCGTGTTTGCGGGCGTGGTGGCGTCGGAGGAGGACGAGCAGGAGACGATGCTCTCCGGGGCCGACCTTCGAGGGGCGGATCTTCGAGGCATCCGGAACGCCACCGCCGACACCTTCGCAGAGGTAGAGACTCTCTTCAAGGCCCGCCTGGATCCCGACCTGGAGGCGGAAATCGAGGCGAACCATCCGGGGCTGCTGGAGCCACAGGTCGAAGGACATCGGGGATGATCCCGCTTCCGGTCCTCGGGCGTCTACTCGTTGCGAAGAACCGTCGCGGGATCGATGCGGGCGGCGCGGAGGGCCTGTGCGCTCACCGTGAGGAGGGCTACGAGGAGCGCCCCTGCGCCGGCCCAGAGAAACACACCGGGGCCGAGATCAAAGTGGTAGGCGAACGTATCAAGCCATTGGGTGAGGCCCACGTACGCCACCGGGACCGCCACCGCGATGGCTCCCCCCACCAGGCGCAGGAAGTCTTTGGAAATCAATCCCACAATTTGTCCCGCTGAGGCACCGACGGCCTTCCGGACGCCAATCTCGTGACGTCGCTGTCGGGCCGCAAAGGCGGCCAGTCCGAAGAGGCCCAGACCGGCAACAAGCACGGCGAGGACGGCAAAAATGCCCAGAAGCGTGGCGAACCGCTGGTCGGACCGATAGGCAGCAGCAAAGGACTGGTCGGCAAACTCGTAGGCGAAGGGGGCATTCGGAAAGTACCGCTGCCAGACCTCCTCGACCCCAGCGAGTCGGGAGTCGGTCTCGTCCAGATCGACGCGAAGGTAGTATGTGTCCTGGAGGATGGGGGTCAGGAAAAACGCCATCGACTCAACGCGCCGGTGGAGGGTGGCGAGGTGGACGTTGTCGACGATGCCAATCACCTCCAGGTTGCGCCCCAAAAAGCCCACGCTCACGTCGAGCGGGCGCTCCAGTGCTGCCTCCAGGGTGCGCTGGTCGGACGGAAGATCGGTGAGGAGGCGCTCGGCCGCTGCCCGGTTGAGGACGACCCCGGACGAGTCGGCGGGCCGGCCCCGCTCGAACGTGCGACCCGCAACGGGTGCAACCCCGAGCGTTTCGAAGAAGCGGTCGCCCACGGTCACGAGGCGGAGCTTATGGCGCTTCTCCGGGGCGATGCCGAGGCCGGAGAATGCGGCCCCGACGCTCGCCTGCAGATCACCGGGCATTGGCTCCGACCCCTCCGAGACCGCCGTTACGCCCGGTTTCTGAGCCACGTCTCGTCGGAAGGTGTGCGAGACCGACGGAGCATCCGCCGCCGGCGGTTGGGGGATCGTGACCACCTGTTCTGTATCGAATCCGAGGTCTGCGTCCTGCAGGTAGTCAAGCTGCCAGTACGCCGCGATGGTGCCTGCGACGAGCACCACCGCCGTGGCAAACTGAAACACGACGAGACCGCGTCGCAGAACCGATGCGCCTGCTCCACGTGCCCGGTGCACGCCGGGGCCGCCGCCCAGGACCCGGGCCGGATCGAACCGGCTCAACACGAACGCCGGGTAACTTCCGGCGCCGAGTGCCGTGACGAGGGCGATGCCGCCAAGGGTGAGCACCGTGTAGGGGTCCGCGAAGGTGGCGAACGGGAGCGACATCCCGGTCAGGCTCCGGAAGAGCGGACGGGTGGCCGCTGCAAGGCCCAGGGCCAGCACGACCGCACTTCCGACGAGAACAGCCGCTTCCGCGAGGAACTGTCGGATGAGCTGCGACTGGGTGGCCCCAATTGTCTTGCGAACGCCAATCTCTTGGGCCCGGTCGAGCGCGCGGGCCGTGGACAGATTGACGACGTTCATGCCCGCCAGGAGGAGAATGAAGAGTGCAATGGCGGCGAAGAGGGCAACGTACGCGGCCGATCCGTTCGGCTCGATCTCGAGACTGAGATCCGAATACAGATGAATGTCTGTCAGGGGTTGGAGCCGGAGTGTGGCCCCTCTCCAGTCGTCTCCCCTTCGGGCCTTGGCCTGCTCGGTAAACGTCGCCGCGAGCGAGTCCGGGGCGATCCCGTCCGGCACCTTCAGGTACGCCCGAAAGCCCCCGCCGGAGCCTTCACGCTGTGCCTCGGTGAAGTTGAACGCCGCGTCCATCGTTGCCCAGGAGACGATGATCCGGGGGTGGAAGTGAGAGGTCTCGGGAATCGGATCGAGGACCCCCGCAACCGTAACCTCCACCGTGCGATCCCCGCCGTTAAGGCCCGTCATCCGCAGGGTCTTGCCCACCGGATTTTCGTTCCCGAAGTACGTGTCCGCCATTGTGGGCGTGAGGACGGCCGTGTAGGGGCGGCCGAAGGCCTCGTTGGCCGTGCCGCGCCGTGTAGGAAAGGTAAAGACCTCGAAGAAGGAGGGACGGGCCACGAACACCGGGTCTTCGTTGAACTGCTTCGTGTCCCGGTGAACGACCGCACGCGCCTCGAAGAAGGGCGCCAGTTCAAGGGAGGGATTCTTCTCCTGAATCGCGCTGATCGTGGGCCAGGTGCTGGCGGGCATTGCCGTATCGCCCCAGTCGCTCACCAGCCGATGGATGCGATCCGTATCCTCGTGGAAGTCGTCGTATGAGAGTTCGTGCCGGACGAAGAGGGCAATAAGCAGGCACGCCGCGATTCCGATGGCCAGCCCCACCACGTTGATGACGCTGTAGCCGAGATGGCGGCGGAAGGCACGAATCGCGGTCGTGAGGTCGTTTCGAAGCATGGCAGGGTGGTGTTCAGGAGGGCGGTGCTATTCATCCCGCAGTGTTCGAGCCGGGTCGATGCGGGCGGCGCGGAGGGTCTGGGTCGCAATGGTAAGCAGGGCAACACCCACGAGCCCAAGGACACAGACCAGGACGACCCCGGCGCGTACGCCGACCGGATCCGCCATCAACTGGAGCCACCATCGGTTCAGGACCCACGCCACCGGGACGGCAACCACGGCGGCGCCGGCCACGAGCAGCGCAAACGGGCGCGACAGATGGGCCACAACATCGAGAACGCTCGCCCCGAGGGCCTTCCGAACCCCAATTTCCTTGGTCCGCGTCCGGACGTGGTAGGCGGCAAGGCTCAGTAGCCCGAGGAGGGCGATGAGGATCGCGAGGACGGCGACGCCCCCAACAGCCGACGCGAGGTCGCCGAGGGGCCCGTACCGCATGCGGAGCACGTCGTCGTAAAAGCGGCTCTCAAAGGGATAAGCCGTGTCGATTCGCTCCCGCCACAGTTGCTTTAAATCACTTTGGACGCCGGCCATATCGCTCGTTCGGGCGCGCACCAGGGCGTGAGCGTACTGGTCGGCGTCGGCGCGCAGCATCAGAGGATCGGTCCGGGCGCGCCCCATATTTCCGTAGATGTCTCCCGCCCCCGTGAAATCGAAGTTGTCGACGACGCCCACCACCGTGCGGGACGTGGTTGCCTGCGACGGGTCGCCCTGGGTCACCGCAGTGCCCAAAATTTCGCGGGGGCCGTCGAAGCCGAGGGCCTGGACGGCGGCCCGGTTGAGAATGAGGGACTCCCCGGACGCAAACTGCTCGTCCCAGTCAGTCAGTGAGGCCCGGAGCGGCAGGTTCATGTCCCGGACGTACGTCGTATCGACGGCGTAGGCCACCGGCTCGATTGCGGAGTCGATTCGGTCGGAGCGGAGGGGATGAGAGTCGTAGCTGCTGGGTCCGAGCATCAAGTTGTTGATCCCCGACACCGTCTCGACATTCGGGAGCTCCTGGGCAGCCGACCGAAAGCGCTCGTACGACACGTCCTGGAGCTCCAGGCTGATCAGCTGCTCCGTTCGCAACTGATGATCGGCCGCAGCCATCGATTGGGTCTGGCGCAGCATCGTCGCGGCCGTAACGATGAGGATGAGCGTAAACGCGACCTGAGTGGCGATGAGGGTGCTCCGGAGCCATCCCGTACCACTTCCGGTGGCGGCGTCGCCCTGCTTGCCCAGCACCTGCGCCGGACGGTACGTGGCCAGCACAAACGCCGGGTAGGCCCCCGACAAAAGGCCCACGAGCACCGCAATGCCGACCGTCACCCCGACCCCGCCCGGCGTCAACAGCCCCTCTAGCTCTAGTGGGGGAAGGTCGAGCAGACTGAAGAGATAGAGGTCGTTGAAGAGGGGCACGAGCCCCGCCAGCAGCAATACGGCGACCCCGGATGCGAGCAGGGCCGTGACCACCGACTCCGTCAAGAACTGCGCAACGAGTTGGGTGCGCTGCGCGCCCAGTGTCTTCCGGACGCCCACCTCCCGGGCTCGCCGTAGCGACCGGGCCACCGACAAGTTCACGTAGTTGAAGATAGCGGCGAGGAGCGCGACGACTGCCAGTCCCCCCATCAGCCCAAAAATCCATCCGGGCAGTATTAGAAGGCCCGAGATCTCGTTTGCGAGGGTCGGGCTGAACCGCATGTCGTCCAGCGACTGTACCAGAAGTTGGAGATTGGACGCCACCTCCGACCGGGTCCGATTCTCAAACAGAGTTGTGGCCGCGGCCTGGAGGGTAGACGGCATTGTGTCGTCGCCGAGCCGGACGTACGTGTTTTGGGTGTAGGTCTGCTTCCAGGCGTCCGGGGTGGAGGCCGTGGCGGACTCGTCGCCGGTAGAGAGGTATACGTCGGCATTCACGTGGGAGGGAGCGTCGGAGGGGGAAAGGACCCCGACGACGGTGTGCTTTTCCTCTCCTTCGTGCCGGAAAGATTCGCCTACTGGGTTTGAGACGCCAAACAGCTGCCGCGCCGTCTCCAGCGTCACCACAGCCGTACGGGGCCGCGACAGCGCGCCGCTCTGCGTTCCCGCCCGGAACCGGAAGCCGTCGAAGATTTCCCAGAATGAATCGGTAGTCCGTATGGTCTCGGCGGTTAGGCTTTTGTTGTCGTGGACGATGAAGCTATCATCGTCCTTGTTGACGGAGGCGACGGCGTCAAGGCCCGCGACCGACTCTCGCAGGGCGGTCGGAAGCGGCCTCGGGGCCGTGGCGTAGCGCGAGCCGTCGCTCTGGTCGAGCGTCGTCACCCGGTGGATCTTCTCGCTTTCTGAATGGAAGCGATCTACCCGCCATTGCTGGCGCATGAACAGGAGTACGAGCAGGGCCACGGCGAGACTGACGGCCAGTCCGATGCCGTTAATGGCCGTAGAGCCCCGGTGCTTCCAGAGGGTGCGAACGGCCGTTTTGAGGTAGCTGCGAACCATGGGGGGCGTGTTGAACTGACGACAAACGTCTGCTGCTGCTATCTGTGGACGGGCCTCCTCGCGGATCAGGAGGGCGTTTCGGGACACACATCTATCTGATCTCTTCCGCCGACTCCGCCTCGACGGGGTGGTCGGCGTCTATCCAGCCGTCGTTCAGCTTGATGATGCGCTCCCCGTAGTCCGCCAGCGTTTCCGAATGGGTCACCTGCACGATCGTCACGTCATCCTCTGTGTTCAGCCGCGTCAGGGTCTCCATAATCTCCTCGCTCTGGTCCGACTGCAGGTTCCCGGTCGGCTCGTCGGCCAGAATGACCGTGGGCTCGATGATGAGCGCCCGCGCCACGCCCACGAGTTGCTGCTGCCCCCCGGAGAGCTGGTGGGGAAACAGATCCTTCTTCGCCACGAGCCGAAACCGATCGAGCATCTCGGCCACCTTGCTCTCGCGCTCCGACGCGGAGAGGCCCTTGTAGATGAGCGGCGTCTCCAGGTTCTCGTAGACGGTCAGGTCGTCGATCAGGTGGTAGGACTGAAAGACGAAGCCGATCTGCGAGCGGTGAATCTCGGTCCGGCGGTCTTCGCTCATCAAGTGGACAGGGTCGCCCATGAACTCGTACGTGCCCTCGGTCGGCGCGTCGAGCAGGCCCAGGATGTGGAGCAGCGTCGTCTTGCCGGCCCCCGACGGGCCCTGAACGGTGACAAACGCCCCCGCCTCAATGTCGAGGTCAATCTGGCGGAGGACAAAGGTCTGCGAGAGGCCGTCGCGATAGGCCTTGGTGAGGTCGCGTGTACGAATCATAGCAGTACCAGGAGCGAACGAGCGAGAACGGCGACGACGGACTGTGCGGGAAGGGCCTCGGACCGCGAGCCCGCGGAGAAGAACACGGACGGCTGCACCGCGAATCTGTCAAGGACGGCCCCTAGACTCCAACTCAGGAGAACGGCCACTCTTGCCGGACGAGTCATGGCGTCTGTAGGGACGAAAAGGAAAAGGGCAGTTGTACCCGTGGTAGAGGTCAACACCTGTGCCAGGTCTCAAAAGCCCGCCTCAGCGCCGCTGAGGCAAGTCTGAGTGGCACGTTCGGGCCTGAAGTGTGCGCATTCGCACAGCCCCCTGCGCGTCAGCGCACGATGGATGGAGGCGCCCGCAACTGGGCACGAAACGCCAATGCCTGTTCCCATCTGAGTCCCCGTCTCAGTCCCCAGCGTTCGGAGCCTCAGTGCTCTTCCTCCGCCGATGACACGTGATGGGCACGGCCCTGCCTTCCGGCACCCCGATCTGCACAAGCGACCAGTCCGAGTTGTAGTTGTCGAGGAAGGCGCGGATCTGCTCGGCCCGCTCCCCGGGCGTGACCTCAGGGCCCCAGGTGACCGTTTCGATGCGGTACTCCATCAGAAGTGTTCGCCCGCCGACCGTGACCTCCAGCTCGAGGGTCTCGTCCGCCTCGGGCATGAGGATCGGAATGCTGACTTGGCCCATGGCGTCGCCGCTATTTTGCTGTTCGCCCGCGAAGCTTGCCCATTGCTCCCCGCTGACTGTTGGTCCGTTATTGCAAATCGGTTGTAAATCGTCGGAGCGATCCGGGCAGCACCCACGCCCGACGGCCAGCGCCTAACAGTCAACCCGTCTGCTCATTCGTCGCGAAGCGTCCGGGCCGGGTCGGTCTGCGCGGCACGGACCGTCTGCGACCCGACCGCGAGGAACGCTAATACGCCCAAGCCCGCGGCACTCAGCACGAACGGCAGCGCGCCCATCTCAATCCGGTAGGCCATGCTGCGGAGCCAAAGCCGGTTCAGCCACCACGCCAGGGGCAGGCCCAGCGCCCCCGCGGCGCCCACCAGCCACAGGAAGTCCTTCGACAACAGCCCTACGACGGAGGGCACGGTCGCGCCCAGTGCTTTCCGAATCCCGATCTCGCGGGTGCGGGTCTGCACCGTGTAGGTGGCAATGCCGAGCAGGCCCAGGCACCCGATGAGGGCGGCCAGGGCTGCCACCAGCGCCAGGACGCCCCCGGCCTCAGCGATCGGCGTCACAACCCCGCTCCGTACGATCTCGTCGTAGCGGCGCACGTCGGGAGGGTTCACGGAATCGAACTGCTGCCACGTGCTACTCAGGGCGGTGAGGGCGGCCTGCTCCTGTGACGAGGCCACCTCGGCGATGGCGGCCCGAAACCCAGCCGGGTCGTAGCGAAACACCACCGGCTGATCCGGCGACTCCGAAAAACGGATGTAGAAGTTTGGGGTGACGGCGGCGATGCGGACCTGGCGCGTGGTGTCGCGCCGCTCCATCATCACGGGCGCGCCGAGGGCCGACTTCGCCGACTCGAACCCGAGCGTGCGGGTCGCCGCCTTGTTGGCGACGATCACCTGCCCATCTTCAAATCGCGCCTCCGACCACTCGTCGGTCGTCGTTAGGGGAACGTCGAGGATCCGAAGCGCCTCGTAGTCGGCCGGGTAGTAGATCGACGCAAAGGAATCGGCAATGTGGGCCGAGTGGAGAGACGCGGTGGTGGTGCGCCCGTCGAGGGGGAGGTTGCGCACCGCACCCACCTGCTCAACGCCGGTGACGGCCCGGGCCTCCTGCCGGAAGGGCGTCATCGGGGCGTCTTGCAACGCCACGCGCGCAACATGGTCGGTCCGGACGCCTGCATTGTCCCGCTGCTCCATGTGCTGGACCTGCTGGTAGACCAGCGCCGCGGTCACGATCACCACGATGGCAACGGTAAACTGGAGCACCGTGAGAACCTTGCGTAGGGTCATCCAGCCCAACCCGGGCGTCTCGCTCTGCGCACTGGCCTTGAGCACCCGCGCCGGACGGAATTTCGACAGGTGCCACGCCGGATAGAGGCCGGCCACGGCCCCCACGCCCAGCGCAAAGAGCAGGAAGGCCCCGTACACGAGCGGGCCCTGCCGCACGTCAATCTGAGCGCCGAGGGTCTGATGGATCGAGAGTTGGTTATACAGGGGCACGAGTCCCTGCAGGAGTACAAGCGCGAGGCCCAGTGCCAGCAGCGACACGATGGTGCCCTCCGCAACAAATTGCCCCATTACCTGCCGCCGCCGGGCCCCCACAGCTTTTCGGACGCCCACCTCCCGGGCCCGCGTGAGCGACCGGGCGGTCGATAAGTTGACGTAGTTGAAGGCGGCCGCCACCAGCACCAGCAGCGCCAGAATGCCCAGAAAGTACCCGATGACTGACGGCAGCATCCCCGTCGCAATCTCGTTGGGGAGGAGCTCGCTCAGCGGCAGTGCCGAGAGGGCCTGCAGCCGGAACGCCTCCGGCGGCACGCCCTCCGCCGACGGGGGTGGCAGGTACTGCTCCTCGATCTGCCGGAGGGTCGGCGCCAGGTCGGCCGGCGTGGTGCCGGGCGCGAGGCGGAGATACGTGTAGTAGGCATAACCTCTATCCCAGTCGCTCTCAATCTCCTCGGCCCGGGTCTGCTGGAGGGTGGCGAACGAATACAGCACGTCGAAGTCCAGGTGCGACCGATAGGCGTCGCGGTCCACGACGCCAGTAACGGTGAAGGTGCCCATCTCCTTAAGCTGAAAGGTGCGGCCCATCGGGTTTTGGTCCCCGTACAGCTGGGTTTCGAAGTCCTGGGCGATCACCGCGGTGTAGGGATCACTCAAGACCTCTGCCGCCCTTCCGGCCTCCAGCTGAAAGCCAAAGAGGTCGAAGAACTGCGGCTCGGCGTAGAGGCCCTGGGCACGGAATCCGCGGTTATCCTGCGACACGTTGCGGTCGGTGCGCCGCAGACGCGTGGCCGTTTCGAGGCCCGCGACCCCGTCCCGAAGTACCGGCGCCAGTCCCGCCGGCGACGGGGCGTACGGGTCCGGATTCTCCTGATGGGTGGTCGTGACGCGATGGATGCGCTCGCTGTCGGGATGGAAGTCGTCGTGCGTCACCTGATCCCAGAAGAGCAGGCCCACGAGCAGGCAGACAGCCATCCCCGCCGCTAGGCCCACCACGTTGATGGCGGTGATGCCCTTCTGCTTCCAGAGCGTGCGGAGCGCAATCTTGAGGTAGTTGCGGAGCATGGGATTTCAGACTTGGTGTTGAGGACCGAGGCGTTGTGATGCTGATGGGTTGAGGAAGCGAATCTCCTGAGCACCCACGCCCCTGAACCGGTGAATGCTATTCCTCCCGAAGCGCGGGGGCCGGGTCCACGAGGGCGGCGCGGATCGAGTGCACGCTCACGGTGCCGAGCGCGAGGAGTGCCACCACGATGCCGGCGCTCAGAAAGAGCCACGGCCCCAGATCCACGCGGTAGGCAAAGCCCTCCAGCCACGCCTGCGCGCCGAGATAAGCCCCCGGCGCGGCTACGACAAACGCGATGCCGACGAGGGCGAGGAAGTCCTTCGACAGCAGGCCAAGGAGGTGGCTCATCGTCGCCCCCAGCACCTTGCGGATGCCAATTTCTTTCCGGCGCTGCCGCACCGTGAAGGCCGCGAGTCCGAGGAGGCCCAGGCACGCCACGAACAGGGCCAGGCCCGCGAAGCCGCCGAAGATGGATGCGAGACGCCGTTCGGCCTGGTACTGGCGCTCGAAATCTGCGTCGAGGAAGAAGTGCTCGGTCGGATACGCCGGGTAGAGATCGTTCGACGTCTGCCGCAGGTGATCGAGGGCCTGCGATGCCTGACCGGGGCCTACTCGCATCGCTGCGTACTCGTAGCCTTCGGGGGCGAAGCGCAAAAAGAGAGGCTCGATTTTTTGTCGGAGCGAGAAGTGATGGTAGTCTTCAACGACGCCTACGACCTCGTAAAGAGTCTTTTCGTTGCGGCGCATTGTCTTTCCGACCGCCGTCCTGGGGCGATCCCATCCGTTCACCTCCACAGCCGTCTCGTTGACGAGTACCGGGCGCGGATCTTTTGCACCCCGGTCCCCTGGACGAAAGCCACGTCCAGCAATGACCTCCAAGTCGAGGGTTTCCAAATAGTCCGCATCCACGTCGTACCGGCGCAGGTCGCGCGTCTCGTCGTCGGGATGTCCCTCCGGACGCACCACAATGCCGTCGGCAATCGAGCGGCCCGGCACGCCGCCCGTCACGGCGGCCCGTTGAATGCTGGGCGCGCGCGACAGCTCCTGCTTCAGCGTGCGATACTGCTGGGCGACCAATGTGTCCGGCACCGGACGCAGGTCGGCCACGAGCACCTGCTTGTCCTGAAAGCCCAGATCCTGGCCCTGCATGTACGCGAACTGGCGGAGGATCACGGCGACGCCAATCACGAGGGCCATGGCCACGCCAAACTGAAAGACCACGAGCCCCTTACGAAGCCACTGCCGCTGCCGCGATCCGGTCAGGAAATCCTGAAGCACGCGCGCCGGCTGGAAGCGGGAGAGGACCAGGGCCGGGTAGCTCCCGGCCAGGACCCCCACCATGGTCACGCCCACGATGGCCCCTACGATTACCGTGGGGGCTGCCAACGTTGAGACCGAAAGCGTCTTTCCACTAACGGCGTTCACGAGCGGCAGGCCCACCGCCACGAGGCCCACCGCCAGAACCGCCCCGGACAGTACCGTCAAGACCGACTCGGCGAGAAACTGCCCGGCGAGGCCGCTCTGCGTGGCCCCGATCGCCTTGCGCACGCCGACCTCGCGGGCGCGGTCCATCGACCGCGCCGTCGCCAGGTTCATGAAGTTGATACACGCAACCAGCAGCACGAGGACGGCGATGCCTGCAAAGAGGGAGACAGTTTGAATGTCGCCCGATTCGCTTAGGGCATAGCGCCGGTCGGAGTGAAGGTGGATGTCTGAGACCTGCTGCAAGCTGAGAATAGACGTCATCCCAAGGACCTCCTGTACGCGCCCGCCCGTCTCTTCGTCGACGAACTGGGCGATGTCTTCCTCAAACGACTGAACGTCGGCGCCACTGGACAGAACGAGATACGTGTAGGCGTTGATGTTGCCCCAACTCTGCTGCTGAGAGTCGCTGAGGCTCGAGTACGAGAAGACGCCTTCAAACTGGAGGTGAGTATTCGCTGGTGGGTCGTCCACGATCCCTGTCACCGTGTATTCGGTCTCGTCCGCCACGATCGTCTGTCCCATCGGATCCTGGTCGCCGAAGTACGTCCTTGCGGTCCGCTCCGTCAGCACCACCGACCTCGGCGCCCGTAGCGCTGTCGAATCGCCCCGCTGCAGCGTAAACCCGAAGGATTCGAAAAGGTCGGGCTCGGCGTAGAAAAACGACCGATCCCGGTAAAACTGCGCCCCCACCTTCACGGTCGGTTCTCGGGCGTTGTGCAGCCGAACAGCCGTCTCTACCTCCGGATATTTGCGCTCTAGGATCGGGCCGACCGGCTGAGGGGTGGATGCGAGTTCTCGCACATGATCGTCTCCTTTCAGGTCCGTGACCACCCGGTGGAGCCGATCGCCTGTGGGGTGAAAGTCGTCGTAGCTGAGCTCGTCGGCCACGTAGAGCCCGATGCACGCGCACACGGCGAGGCCCACGGCCAGTCCGAGGACGTTGATGGTCGTGTAGCCGAGGTGGCGGCGCATGCGCCGGAGCGCCACGGTGAGGTGGTTGCGGAGCATGGCTTTGGGGGTCTAGTGTGAAGGTTGAGGGCAGAGCACATGTCCTTGAGCACCGGGATCCCCAGAGCAGAATTCATTCGTCCCGCAGCGTCGTCGCTGGGTCGGTGCGGGCGGCGCGGAGGGCGTGTACGCTTGCGGTGAGGCCGGCAATCAGGAGGGCGCCCGCGGCGGTCACCACGAAGGGAAGGGCGCCGAGCGCCAGCCCTATGATGTTGAGGACGGCGTACAGAGGACGACGTCGGATGCGTCGGAGGGCGATCGTAAGCGTATTGAGGGGCACGGACTGAAGTGTTCTTGTTGTGATGGAGGGGACGAAAAACCGCTCGGTCCAAGAGGGCCAGCCCACACGTTACGCGAACACGAGTCAGACCCCAGGATGGGCGGCGTACTCCTGCTCGATGAAGTTTTCGGAGACGACCTTGCCATCGAACAGGTGGATGGTGCGGGCCGAGTACTCGGCGTCGGCGGGGGAGTGGGTCACCATCACGATGGTGGTGCCCGCCTCGTTGAGGTCCGAGAGCAGCTCCATCACCTGCGCGCCGTTCGTGGAGTCGAGGTTCCCGGTCGGCTCGTCGGCCAGGATCAGCTTCGGGTTGGCCACCACCGCGCGCGCCACGGCCACCCGCTGCTGCTGGCCTCCGGACAACTGCTGCGGAAAGTGATCGCGGCGGTGGGCGATCTGCACCCGATCCAGGGCCGCCTCCACCCGTTCGCTGCGCTCGGCGGAGGGGGTGTCGAGGTAGAGGAGGGGCAGCTCCACGTTCTCGTAGACGGTGAGCTCGTCGATCAGGTTAAAGCTCTGAAAGACGAACCCGATGTTGCCCTTCCGGAGCTTCGCGCGCTGGCGCTCGCTGCGGTCGCCGACCTCCTGCCCGTCGAACGCGTAGCGGCCCTCGGTCGGGGCGTCGAGCAGGCCGAGCACGTTGAGGAGGGTAGACTTGCCGCAGCCGGACGGGCCCATCACCGACACGAACTCGCCGGTGTCGATCTCGATGTTGACGCCGTTGAGGGCCAGGGTTTCGACCTCGTCGGTGCGGTAGACCTTCTGTAGGTTCTCGGTCTTGATCATGGGCTTTTCTTACTGGTTGGAAAAAGTGTGGCTGATGCTTGAGCGTAGACCGGGGGCGCCTCCATTCCCCCTAGCGAGGCAGAAAGGCGACGAATACGAATTCGATCGGCACTCGTTACTCGTCACCCGATGTTGCCGTTGCGTCCGTCCAGGCGGTCCGCCGCGCCCGAGCACGGATGATGCAGGGCTGGACGGCGGCGGTTTGATCACTGGAGACCATATTTGTGGCTCTAATAAAAGGTCAGATCCGATTTTGATGTCGGGTCGAAGGCCGTGCACGATTCCTACTGGAGAGACAGACGGTCGGCGTCGCCGAAGGTGTCGTAGCTGCTGGTGATGACCTTGTCGCCCGGCGCCAGCCCTTCCAGCACTTCGAAGTGATTGGGGTTCTGGCGCCCGAGGCGGATGGACCGCCGCACCGCCATGTCCTCGCCTTCAGCGAGCACGTAGGCCCAGTTGCCGCCGGTGCTTTGGTAAAACCCGCCCCGCGCCAGGAGGGTTGCCTCCTGCGGCTGCCCCAGTTGAAGCCTCAGGCGCGCCGTCTGGCCGCGGCGCAGGCCGCGGGGGGAGCCGCCCTGCACGGCGAGGTCCACCTCAAACCGGCCGTCCTCAACCTCCGGATAGACGCGGTCGACAACGAGGGTGCGGGCCGTGTCCCCGAGGGCGTCGGTGGTGGCCGTCTGGCCGTGCTGGACACGCTCGATGTAAAACTCGTCGACCTGGGCCCGCAGCTTGAAGTCGTCGGTGTTGTCGACCCGCCCGATCCGCTGGCCCCGCCCGATCGTCTGTCCGACCTCCGCGTTGAGGGACGTCAGTTGCCCGTTGATGGGGGCGCGGACGGTCAGGCTCTCCACCGATTCCTGGATGACCTCGTACTGCTCGTCGAGCCGCTGACGCTGCTGGCGCTGCTGCTGGAGTTGAGACCGAAAGCTGAGGGAGTCCTGCCGGTAGGCCGACCGGGTCAGCTCCAGCCGACGGCGCTGGTACCGGAGGTCATCGCGGGTCCGCTGAAACGCCCGGTCGGCAATCAGGTCCTGATCGTGGAGCCGCTTCTGGCGCTTGAACTGTCGCTCCAGTTGGCGGATCTGGTTCCGGATGTTGGCCAGGTCGCGCTGGAGGCTTAGCCGGCGCTCCTCCATCGACATCCGCAGCTGCTGCATGTTGCTTCGCTGCTCGGCCAGCCGGGTCTCGGTGTCGGCGAGCTCCAGGCGGAGGTCGTTGTTGGAGAGGCGCAGAATTGGGTCGCCCGCCCGGACCTGCGCCCCGGCCCGGGCGGGGACCGCCTCGATGCGCCCCCCTTCCTCGGCGCTCAGAAAGACCGTCTTCTCCGGAACGGCCGTGCCGGTTACCGCGATGAACTCCTGGAAGTCCCCCTGCCCGACAGTCGAAATCGTGACCTTCTCGCGGTCGACATTAAGGACGCGCCCCCCCGTGGCGGTGTCCCACACGCCGTACGCCAGCGCGCCGACGATCAGAAAGGCCGCGAGTCCGGCGGCTACGCGTGTCGGGGTGAAAACGGGCGTCTCGATGTTGCGGTCGATGCCTTCTCCGGTGCCGCCCGTTTCGGTATCGCCCCCGGAGGAGGGATTGCCCTGAAGGAGGGGCGACTCGGGCGAGGACGACTCATCGGAGGCCCGATTCTCGGGGGACGTTCCGTTTGGGGCGGTCGAGTCCTGTGGCGCCATGAGCGAACAGAGATGATTCGGAAGCAGGTCGTAGCGGAGGCAAGGCGTGTCAGCCTCCACGGGTGCTCTTCGCAATCGCATTTTGTTGTCCGCGCAACGGGCGTTCCAGACTCCAAGGGGGCCCTCAGCGTCGGCAAGCAGGGGGGCATGCGGAGCCGCTGTGCGGATCCGCACAGTCGGATGTGCGCAATCGCCCGCTGGTTGATGGGACCGCCCGCCATGCCGTGGAAAGAGAAACCATCTGCGGATTGCTTCGCTTCAGAATGATGTCCCTCAACGCACTTCCGCACGGACGTCCTGGTGTCGCCATGCCTGCCTCCCCCGCGTCCCCCAGTGCCGAGACCAACGGTCGGGTGCTCGTCGTCGATGACAACCGGGACGTGCTCACAGCACTTCGTCTCCTGCTCAAAGAACACGTGGGCGCGGTCCACACCGCCACCGACCCGTCGTCCATTCCGTCGCTCCTTGGCGACAACGACTACGACACGATTCTGCTGGACATGAACTTCCAGCAGGACGCCTCCAGCGGCCGGGAGGGGTTTGAGTGGCTCGGCAAGATCCAGGAGATCGATCCGCGGGCCGTGGTGGTTATGATCACGGCGTACGGCGACGTGGACAAGGCCGTGCGCGCCATGAAGGCGGGGGCAGCGGACTTCATCGTGAAGCCGTGGACCGACCCGGAGCTGGTGGCGAGCGTCCAGGCGGCCATCAAGCTCCACCAGACCCGCGCGGCGGCGGAGGCATCAGGGGACGCCCCCTCAAACGCTGAGCCGGACGTGGCCGCGGCGGCGGAGGAACCGCCGCCCGGGTTCGAGGGCATTGTTGGGAGGAGCGCGGAGATGCAGGCAGTCTTCGATCTCATCCAGAAGGTGGCTACGACAAGCGCCAATGTGCTCATCCTCGGCGAGAACGGCACCGGAAAAGAACTCGTGGCCCGTGCGGTGCACCGGCGCTCCGACCGGGCTGAGGGGGCATTCGTGACGGCGGACCTCGGGGCCCTCAGTCCGTCGCTCTTTGAGAGCGAGCTGTTTGGGCACGTGGAGGGGGCCTTTACGGGGGCCGACGCGGACCGGGCGGGGCGCTTCGAGACGGCCGACGGGGGGACGCTCTTTCTCGACGAGATTGGCAACATTCCCCTGGAGCTCCAGAAGAAGCTGCTCACGGTGCTCCAGCGCCGTGAGGTGACGCGGGTGGGGGCGGTGGAGGCGCGGCCCGTTGACATCCGGCTGGTGTGTGCCACGAACCAGCCCATTTACGACGCGACGAACGACGAGGACTTCCGACAGGATCTTCTCTTTCGCATCAACACGGTCGAGATTGAGCTGCCCCCGTTGCGGGAGCGCGGGGACGACGTGCTCCTTCTGGCGCGTCATTTCCTGGGCGAGTACGCGGCGAAATACGATGCCGCGACCACGGGCTTTACGGACGAGGCGCAGGCGGCCCTTCACCAGTACCACTGGCCCGGAAACGTGCGGGAGCTGAGGCACACGGTCGAGCGGGCCGTCATTCTCAGTGAGTCGGCCCAAATCGAGCCCGGCGATCTGCGCTTCTCAGCCCCGTCCCGGGATGCCTCAAGCGGTGATGGAGAAGGGGCCTTCAACACCCTCGACCTTGACGATCTGGAGCAGAAGGCGGTCCGGAAGGCGCTTAGCAAGCACGGGGGCAATGTGAGCCAGGCCGCCGATGAGCTTGGTATTTCCCGCCGTGCCCTTTACCGCCGTATCGAAAAATATGGTCTGTGAGAATGTGCGTTTGGGCGAGGGGCGAATGGAGGAGAAGACGAAAAGGCGAGAGGGGGATGAGCAGAAAGTGGGATTGGAGAGCGAGGAGGAATTTCTTGACCAGTATCAGAAAGATCTTGAGGTCATGGCGATTGAGCGTGTTGAGGATCTGGAGGTGTATCGGTCGGCGTTTTGTTCATCAATGGAGATCTTTCGGCAATCGAAGGAACGGCCGAAGGTGGAGCGGTGCGCGTTGGCGGATCAGATTCGGCGGTTCTCGCGGGCGGTCTGTGCGAATCTTTCGGAGGTGTGGCGAAAGCGGCGGTACCCGAAGCACTTTGTCAACAAGCTGTCGGATGCCGGTGCGGAGGCCAGTGAGACCCGAACGTGGCTCCGGTTTGCGCGGAGTTGTGAGTATCTGGGTTTGGAAGCGTTCGAGACCTTGGACGATCGGTACGATCGGATCTGCGGGGGACTTGTGCAGATGATGGATGCTCCCGAAAAGTGGTGCGGTCCCACCGACTCTGCTCAGGAACCCTCGGTTCCCTACGACACGGAGTAACGCCTCCTCACCCATTCTCCCTTTCGCCCATTCCTCCGTTCGCAAATGCACAAGCGGTTTCGTGTACAGGTGGCTGTGCGGGTTGGGGCCCTGATGGCCTTGGTGGCGGGGGCAGCGTACCTGATCTTCGGGCGCGCTCTCTATCTCCCGGGCGGCCTCCTGGGAGCGTGCGCCATCCCCGTCGGCGTGTCGCTGGTGCGCTACACGGAAAAGACCACCCGCGACCTCACCCGTTTTCTGGAATCGGTCCGCTACGCCGACTTCACCCGCCGGTTCACGACCGATGGGCGCGGGCCGGTCTTTGAGGACCTGCGCGACGCCTTCGAGGACGTAACGGCTGAGTTTCGGCGGCTGCGGGCCGAGAAGGAGCGCCAGGTGCAGTACCTGCAGCAGGTGGTGCAGCACCTCGGGGTGGCCCTGATCACGTACCAGGACGACGGCGAGGTGGAGACGATGAACACGGCCGCCCGGCGTCTCCTCCGCACCGGCCCCATCCGGCACGTAGAGGCGCTCGAACGGGTGAGCGATGAGCTTGCCGAGGCGCTCCGCACGCTCGACTCTGGCGACCAGGCGATGGTGCGGGTGGAGGAGACGGACCGGACGCTCCAGCTGGCCGTCCGGGTGAGCCGGTTTCAGTTGCAGGGGGAGCCCCACGCCCTCGCCTCGATTCAGGACCTCCGCAACGAGTTGGAGGAGAAGGAGATGGAGGCGTGGCAGCAACTCACGAGCGTCCTCACCCACGAGATCATGAATTCCGTGGCGCCCATCTCGTCGCTCGCCTCCACCGCTTCGCGTCGCCTGCAGTCCGGCGGGGGTACTGGAACGATCACCGCCGACCAGGCCGCCGACGCCCAGGAGGCGGTGGACACGATTGAGCGACGGAGCGAGGGCCTCATGAACTTCGTCGACGCCTACCGCAGCTTCACCGACATCCCGGCGCCCGAGTTTGAGGTCCTCGACGCCAGGCCCCTCCTCGACGACGTGGAGAGCCTGCTCCGCGCCCAGATCGAAGAGCAGAGTCTTGAGGTTGCGGCCTCCGTCGACCCCCCTGATCTAACCCTCTCTGGGGACCCCGATCTCCTGGAGCAGTTGCTCATCAACCTGGCGCTGAACGCCGTGCAGGCCATCGAGGAAGACGCTGAGACGAGGCAGGGGCGCATCGAATTCCGCGCGTTCGTCGACCGGCGGAGTCGTCCCGTGATTCAGGTGGAGGACAACGGCCCGGGCATCCCCGACGACGTGCAAGAGAAGATCTTCGTTCCCTTCTTTACCACGAAGGAGGAGGGCTCCGGGATCGGCCTCAGCCTGTCGCGCCAAATCATGCGTCTGCATGGGGGCAGTCTCTCGGTCCGCTCCACGGAAGGCGACGGGTCGGTTTTCACGCTCCGTTTCTGAGGAGCGGACGGCACCGCCCCGCGCCAAGTCACGATGCCTGTCCCATGGCGGCCTCCCGGTTTTGCCGACTGATGAGCTTCCACTTTTCCGTCCGGAAGCGGTAGTAGATGACCGCGGCGGGCACGGCAGTCTCGGCGAACAGGGTGCCGTAGAGCCCCCAGATGCCGAGCGACGTGACGGCCCCGAGGTAGGCCAGGGGCAGCGCAAAGACGAAGAGCCCCAACAGCTGGCCGTAGAAGGGCCAGGTGGTGTCGCCGCTGGCACGGAGCGGCCCCAGGGCGCCGTTCATGACGCCCCAAAGCAGCACGCTCACGCAGGCCGCCCGGATGAGGGCCGTGGTGGTGGTGCGCACGGCGCCCTCGTCCACGAAGAGCGCGCTGACCGGGTCGGCCACGACGAACACGGCGGCCCCGACTAGGGCGTAGGTCGCGACGGTAAAGCGGAGGGTGTCGCGGGCGTAGCCGTCGGCGTCCTGTTCGTTGCCCGCGCCGAGCGACTGGCCGACGAGGCTGCTGGAGGCCAGGCCGAAGCCCCAACCGGGCGTGTTCATGAGGGCCCGCACGCGGAGCGCGACCACGAAGGCGGCCACCATGTTGGGCCCGTAGAGGCCCACGATGGCGAGCAGGGGAAACTGCCCGCCGTTCTGGGCCACCTTCCGCAGGGCCAGGGGCGTCGAGATGCGGGCCAGGTGACGGGCGTCCGCTGCGTCCCAGTAGGGCGCCGACCAGTCGATCTGCACGGGCAGGGTCCCCACGAACGGAAGGCGTCCCGCGGTGAGCCCCCATCCGAGGAAGAGCACGCCGCCGATGCTTCCAAGAACCGTCCCCAACGCGGCCCCGACCACGCCGAGGTCGAAGACAAAGATAAAGACGGCGTTCAGCCCCACGTTGATCACCGCGCCCCCGGCCCGCACGATCATGGGCGTCCACGCATCGTCGGCCCCGATGAGGGTGCGGCTCCCCACCAGGTTGAGGGCCGCGAAGGGCATCGCTAGACTCGCGACCCGCAGGTACCGCGTGCCGTACTGGATGGCCTCCTCGCCCGTCCCGATGAGGCGAATGAGCGGCTCCGGAAGCGTCCAGAACACGACGACCAGGGGCAGTGTCACCAGGAGCGCGGCCACCACGCTCACCTTCACCGCCCGATCAATGTCATCGTGCCGCCCGGCCCCGTACCGCTGCGAGACGAGGCTAATCGTGCCCCCGGCGATGCCGCCTCCGAGCATGTACGTCATGGTCCAGTACGGCACCCCGTACCCGACGCCCGCAATGGCGGCCGGCCCCACGGCCACGCCCACCATCGCCACGTCGGCGGTTGCCTTCGACATGCGCGCTAGGCCCGTCAGGATGCGGGGCCAGGCCAGGTCCGCGATCCGTTGGACCCGCGACGCCGCGATGAGTTGCAGACGAGCAAGGAGGCGCCCAATGCCCTCGACGGCGGCGCGGATGGGATTCAGCACAGAGGCGGAACGGAACGGGAAAACAGCGTGGACAGTCCCGATGCCTAGATGGATGACACATCGGGAAAAAAGGCACTCGCGGGACGGAAGGGTTGTTCGGGCAAGCCCAAGCACGTGGAAGCTCAGCCCCAGGAATAACTCATTTCTGCCATTCCCCTCACGCGCTCTTGACCTGCAGGCCGATGCCTGCGCTAGTCCGCTTCGCGTGTGGACGGCGAATGAGAATGTGAGGGGAATGAAATTCCCGTCATCAATCGGACGCGGGAGACGTGTGTAACTCACGTACCAAGCTGATCTTTTTCCAGTGCCCTCCCATCTCATGCTCACGTTCTACCTTTTGGCCGCCCTCGTTCTGATTGCGGTCGTTCTCGTCGTGCGCACCTTCAAGGTCGTGAAGGAGTACGAGCGCGGCGTCAAGTTTATGCTCGGGCAGTTCGTCAAGGTGATGGAGCCGGGCCTCGGCACGGTCATCCCGCTGATCCAGTCGTGGGAGCGGGTCGACATGCGCGTGAAGGCGGTCGACGTGCCGCGCCAGGAGAGCATCACGCGCGACAATGTAACCGTCGAGATCGACGCCGTCATCTACTACCAGGTGCGGGACGCGGAGAAGGCCATCCTGGAGGTCGAGGAGTACATGTACGCCACCCAGCAGCTGGCGCAGACCACCATGCGCAACATCGTCGGGGAGGTGGACCTCGACGCGCTGCTGGCCGAGCGGGAGCGCATCTCCCAGCAGATCCGTGAGATCATCGACGAGGCCACCGACCCGTGGGGCATCGAGGTGCAGTCGGTGGAGCTGAAGGACATCATCCTGGCGGAGAACATGAAGCGGGTAATCGCCCGGCAGGCCGAGGCGGAGCGCGAGCGCCGTGCCGTCACGATTCAGGCGGAGGGGGAACTGGAGGCGGCCCAGAACATGGCCGACGCGGCGGATACGCTCAACGACGAAGAGGGGGCGCTCCACCTCCGCACCCTCCAGACGCTCAACAGCCTCAGCAGCGACGACTCGAACACTGTCATCTTCGCCGTGCCCACCGAGGCCCTGCGGGCGCTGGAGTCGATTGGGGGGAACGGAACCGGTGGAGAGTAGGCCCCGATCGCAGGCAGATGTGTGCAGTGCCAGTTCTTGACCAGGGCCTAGACTCATGCCCCTGGTGCCTCCCGCACGCTGGCGATGTGTGTGCAACCAAAAAGCCGACCTTGGGCCCTAAGACCCAAAATCGGCGGAAAGAAGTGTCTACAATGGTGTGCGCTCGGGAGGATTCGAACCCCCGGCCTTCGGTACCGGAAACCGATGCTCTGTCCGACTGAGCTACGAGCGCATGTCTAAAAAAGACACTACAGTGTTCGAAGCGCACCCCAAAGTGTTCCTGCAAAGAATCAGCAAAGGGGCAAACAGGAGGGGGCGCCGCACTTTCAAGGCGCCGCTAACGTCTCTCCTCACGGGCCCTTCACGCTGTGGCGTCTCCCTCCTCTGCTTCCGGCGGTGTCCTGTTCGATCCGTGGACCCGACGGGGGCATCTTCCACTGAACGGCCCACTGGAGCGGGCATCGGTGGGACGGCCCACCCTGAGCTTCGTGACGGGCCTGCTGGGCCTCGGGGCCGCGTTTTTGCTGTTCCAGTTTCTCCTCACCCCCATTGCACTCCTCGCCCAGATCGCGATGGCGGAGGGCGGGCTGTCGTTGGAGGCCTTCCAGAACCCGGAGCGGCTGATGGCGTCCTACACGCAGGAGCTGCTGGTCAGCAACAGCATTGGGCAGGTGCTGGGGCTGGCGGTCCCGGCGCTGCTGGCGGCGCGCCTGCACTCCTCCGAGTGGATGGCGTACCTGCGCCTTCGGGGCGTGGACGGGCGGCTCCTGGCACTGGCGCTGGTCGGGATCGTCGGGCTGCAGCCCGTGACGCAGTGGCTCGCCGAGCTGAATCGGGCGCTGCCGCTGCCGGAGTCCGTCCGGGCGATGGAGCAGTCGCAGCTGGAGATGATTCGGAGCGTGCTGCAGAGCGACCTGGGGCTCGTCTTCAGCGTCACGGTGCTGGCGCTCGTCCCTGGGGTCTGTGAGGAACTGCTGTTCCGAGGGTACGCCCAGCGACAGTTTGAGCGAGCCGCCGGGCCGACTGGGGGCATTCTTTTGGCGGGGGGGCTCTTCGGGGTGTATCATCTCCGCCCTTCGCAGGCGCTTCCGCTCACGGTACTCGGGCTGTACATGGCGTATCTCGTGTGGCGCACCGGCAGCCTCCTGCCGGCTGTGCTGGTGCACATCGCCCACAACGGCCTCGCCGTCGTCGGGGCCCGATACGCAGAGACGCATCCCGACTACACGGTCCGCGCGCTCGAACAGACCTCAATGCCGTGGTACCTGGTGGGGCTTGGGTTCGTCATTGTGGGAAGTGTTCTCTATGTTATGCATTCCCTTGCCACTCGCCTTCAGAATTCTCCAGGCGAGGCGGAGCGCTCTTCTCCTTGACCGTTTCCACGACCCATGAGTTCGCACGAGGAATGGGCGAGTGTTTTTCGGACTAGCACCGACTACGAGGCCGACCTCGTTCGGGATCGGCTCGACGACAGCGGCATTCCGGCCGTCGTGCTGACCCAGCGCGACCATGCCTTCAACCTCACTGTGGGCGACCTCGCCTCGGTGCACGTGATGGTGCCGCCGGAGCAGGCCGACAAGGCGGTGTCGCTGTTGGAGGAGCAACTCTCGGACGAGGAATTGGAGGCGGCGGCGCTCAGCGCCGACCCCGACGCCCCTCCGGCCAACACCCCCGACCAAGACTCGAAGCTCGACTCCGGGCACGAGCACATGGACCTGGGGCCGCCCGAAGACGACGCGGAGGACGCCGACGACGACTCGTCCGCGTAGAGGAGCCGGACCGACGCCATGGAATGGATTGATCAGACCGCGTCCCCGTGAGCAACAACTTCCGCCGGATCGTCACGGCCCTCTTGGCGGCGCCGGTCGTGCTGGGACTGGCGTACCTGGGCGGATGGTGGTTTGCGGGCCTCGTCGCGGGCATCGGGGTGCTGGGGCAACGCGAGCTGTACCAGATGGCCCACCAGGGCGGTGCGTGGCCGCAACGGATCTGGGGGTTTCTCGTCGGCATCCTCCTCGTGGGAACGTTCCTGCGGCCGTCCCTCTGGCCCGTTGGGGCGACGATTCTGCTCCTTTTCGTCGTAGGCGCGCCGCTGCTGGTGCCACAGGAGCAGTTTCTGTTCAGCTTCGCGGTAACGCTCGTGGGGGTCGTCTACCCGACGGGCCTGCTCGGGAGCTTGATCTGGCTTCGCGAGACCCAAAGTGCGGCCGTCGGCGACGGGGAAGCGTTCTGGTTGGTCCTGTTCGTCTTGCTGGTGGTCTGGGCGACGGATGTAGCGGCCTACTACGTTGGCAAGACCGTCGGCCAGCGCCCCCTTGCCCCCACCATCTCCCCGAACAAGACGTGGGAGGGCACGCTCGGGGGGCTGGGAGCGGCCCTGATCGTCGGCATCGTGCTCAAGCTGACCGTCGTGGACCTCCTCGCGTGGGCTCATGTGGCGGCCCTCATCGGAATTGGGGGCGGCGTGAGCCAGCTTGGCGACCTGCTGGAGAGCAAGCTCAAGCGCTCGGTGGCGGTCGACGATTCGAGCCAGCTCCTGCCGGGCCACGGCGGGATGCTGGACCGCTTCGACGCGATGGCGGTGGCGGCCCCGCTTAGCGTGCTCTATCTCCACCTCGTCGCGGGACTGGTGTAGTGCCTGGTTGCAGTCTGGGAAACGGGGGGCCACGCCAGCGGAGGGGCTGAGGGCCTCTGAGGGCCATCGTACACCGGATTTTGGGAACGACGGCTCCGACCGCCCTGTTCGGTCCGGTGCACAGATTTCTGACACGCAGCCGACGCGACCATGGGTCTGTTTAGTGCCGGGCGCGGGCCCCGGTCGTTCGACTACCGGCCTCGCCAACACGATCCCGAAGAGGAGGACGATCGCGACATCCGGCGGCGGATGAAGTCCCGCCGCGCCCAGGAAGCACAACGCAGTCCGCTCAGCCTGCTGTTTTTCCTGGCCCTCCTGTTTCTCACGCTGCTCCTCTACTACTCGCTGTAGGTTTCTCCAATCCGTCCGTGCCGTGGCCGACGAGCCCACCACGTCCGAGGGCCTCATTGAGGTGATGTCCGACCGCCTCGCCAATCAGATTGCGGCGGGTGAGGTGGTGCAGCGGCCCGCCTCGGTGGCGAAGGAGCTGACCGAGAATGCCCTCGATGCGGGGGCGTCGTCGATCGAAGTGCTCCTGAAAGACGCAGGCAGTACCCTCGTGCAGGTCGTCGACGACGGGTGCGGCATGGGGCCGGGGGACGCGGAGCGCTGCTTTGAGCGACACGCCACCAGCAAGCTCCGCTCGGTGGACGACCTGGAGCGCATCCGGACGCTCGGGTTTCGGGGAGAGGCCCTCGCGTCGATCGCCGCCGTCGCGCAGGTGACGCTCAAGACAAAGCGGGTGGAGGACGACGCGGGGACCCTGGTGCGGGTGGAGGGGGGCGAGCAGGTGGCGAAGCGTCCCTGTGCGATCCCGAGCGGGACCTCCGTGGCGGTCCGCAATCTCTTCTTCAACGTCCCGGCCCGTCGCAATTTTCTGAAGACCCCGGCCACTGAGCTGAAGCACCTCACACAAACCGTCCAGTCGCTGGCCCTCGCCAACCCCGGTACGGCAGTCCGGCTGGAGCACGACGGCCACGAGCACTACGACCTGCCCGCGGCGCCGGACGACGACTGGCACGCGGCCACCCGCGCCCGCATCCTCGGCCTCTTCGGCGGCGACCACGAGGGCGAGTTGGTGGCGGTCGGGGACGAGTCGAGCGACCTCAGGCTGCGTGGGTTCGTCGGGGCGCCGTCGTTCCATCGGAAGACGCGGGGCGAGCAGTTCCTGTTCGTGAACGGCCGGGCCGTGACGGATCGGTACCTGAGCCACGCGGTCAAAAAGGCGTACGGCGAGCTGGTCCCGGATGGGGCGTTTCCGTTCTTCGCGCTCTTCCTGTCGATGAACCCGGAGCGGGTGGACGTGAACGTGCACCCGCAGAAGGAGGAGGTCAAGTTTGACGACCAGAGCGGCATCTACGGGTTCTTGCGGAGCGCCGTGCGGCGGGCGCTGGGCCGGGTGCACGTGTCGCCGCAGATGGACGACGAGGAGACGTCGGGAGAGAGGGCGGACACGCCCGGTCCCGAATCCGATGAAACGGAGGGCGGGGGGGACGCCGCGTCGCCGGTGTCGGGGGACGGCACCTCGTCCACGCGGCCCACGCCGACCTCCTTCCAGCCGCGGCAATCGTCCGAGGGGGCGTCCGATTCGTCGGGAACCCCGCCGTCTGGGTCGTCCTCCCGGCCTTCGAGTCCCACGAACGAATCCCCGTCGGTGTCGCCCGGCGATCAGTCCGACGCCCTCTACCGCCCGCCGGATGAGGGCACTGAATCCTCATCGGGGGACGCCCCGGCATCGTCCCCTCCGCGCGGAGAGAAATCGTCTTCGACGCCCGGCGCCGACGGATCAGAGCGGTCGGAGCGCCCGGTGTGGGGCCTGCACGACACCTACGTCGTGACGCCGACCGAGACGGGCATGATGCTCGTCGACCAGCGGGCGGCGCACCTCCGCGTGCTGTACGAACGGGCCCAGGCGCATCTTCGCGATCAGCAGGGGGCATCGCAGCGCCTGCTCTTTCCGCACACCGTCGACCTGTCCCCCGCCGAGGTCGAGCTGCTGGACGAGCTGCGAGACGACCTCGATGCCCTCGGGTTTGAGCTGGAGCGCCTCAGCGGGCGTACCGTCTCGGTGCGGGGCGTGCCGGCCGACGTGCCGGACGGGAACGAAGACACGATCCTGGAGACGCTCCTAGAGCAGTACCGCTCCGCCCAGGGTGCGGTCGAGGATGAGCGCCGCGAGCACCTCGCGAAGACGATGGCCCAGCGAAGCGCCGTGGACCGGGGGCAGCCGCTGTCGGAGGAGGAGCGGCGGGCCCTCCTCAACGACCTGTTCGACTGCGAGATGCCCTACGCCGACCCCACCGGTACGCCCACGATCGTCAAGTTTTCGATGGAGGAGCTGGCCGACCGCTTCGGGCGGTAGGCGGTTTCTCTCCCACGAGTCTCTCCCCCGATGTCCCACCCGCTCGTCGACACGGTCGCGGCGTTCAGCGATCGGCACGCCCTTCTGGACGACGAACCGGTACTGGTGGCGGTAAGCGGCGGCGTGGACTCGATGACGTGTCTCTCCGTCCTCCGCCGACGGGGCATCGACGTGCACGCACTCCACGCAAACTATGGGCTGCGAGAGGGGGCCGACGCGGACGAAGCCCTGGTGCGCCGGTGGTGCACTGAGCAGTCGCCCCCGGTGCCGCTCTCCGTCGTGGCGCTCGACGCCAAGGCCCGCGCCGCGTCCCACGACGAGTCGCTTCAGGAGGCCGCGCGCCGGCTGCGCTACGACGCCCTGGCGACGGAGGCCGCGGAGATCGGGGCGCCTGCCGTGGCGACCGGCCACCACCGCAACGACCAGGCCGAAACGCTCCTCCTCAATCTTGTCCGCGGAAGCGGGCCGGAGGGGCTGGCCGGAATGCGCCCGGCACGTCCCCTGGAGGCCGACCCGTCCGTCACCCTTGTCCGGCCCCTCCTGAACGCCCGACGGGACGCGATCGAATCCTACGCCGAGTCCACGGGACTCCCGTGGCGGACCGATCCGACCAACCAACGTCACGACTACGACCGGGGTGTTGTCCGGACCGACATTCTTCCCCGGCTGGAATCTCACTTCGAGGGCGCGACCGACGCCCTGGCCCGGTCGGCGGACCTCATGCAGGAATACGTCGACCAGGCCCTCCGGCCGGCCTTGAGGCAGCGGATGACCCGGACGTACACCGACCGTGATGAGGGCGGGGCCCTGTCTGTAGAGGCCCTGCGTGAGGCCCCGCCCGTCTGGCGCCGTCGCCTCCTTCTGGAGGCCCTGCGCCGCGCGCTGCCCACGGCGCCCTACTCCCGGGCGGTGGCCGAGGAGCTGGAGGCCCTCGTTGAGGCGCAGGTGGGGAAGCGCGTCGAGGTGGGGGCGGGAACCGTCTGGCGGGAGCGCGGGCAGATGCGCTTCGTGCCCGACGCCGCCACGCCCGATCCGCTCCCGCCCACGTCCGTTGAATGGGGGACGCCCGTGTCGATCCCGCAGGGCCGTCTCCGGGTGGCACGGTGCGACGAGCAGCCCTCATCGCTAAATCCGGGCACGCCGCACGTCGCCTACGCCGACGCCGATCGGCTGGGGACGACGCTCACGGTGCGCTCCTGGGCGGATGGCGACCGCATTCGGCCTCTGGGGCTGGACGGCACGAAACCTGTGAGCGACCTGTTGACGGAGGCCCGCGTGCCGCCCCACAGACGGATGGACGTGTCCGTGCTGTGCGGGGACGGCCGCATCGCCTGGGTGGTGGGCCACCGGCTCGACCACCGGGTCCGGGTCCGGCCCGCGACCGACCGGGTGGCCCGGCTCATCCTACGACCACGTGAAAAACCCTCGGACAATTGACACTCTTCGGGGCCGCCGCCTAGCTTTGCTCGTCTCATTCGCGCCTCACTTTTTCCACCGATGGCTTCTGACATGCCCGCCACGCGCGACCTCTTGGAGACCCCCGTCCAGCCCACCGATGCCGCCGTTACCGTACAGGGCGAACGCTTCCGACGATACCTGTCGGCCGAGCGGATTCAAGAGCGGGTCGCCGAGATGGGGCAGGCCATCGCCCGCGACTACGCCAGTACCACCCCCATCCTCGTGAGCGTCCTGAACGGGGCGTTCATGTACACCGCGGACCTGATGCGGGCCATCGACACGGATTGCGAGATCGACTTCATCAAGCTCTCCTCGTACGGGGACGAGAAGGTGTCGAGCGGGGAGGTGCGGGAGCTCAAAAGTATCGACGCGGAGCTGGAGGGCCGCGACGTGATCGTGGTGGAGGACATTGTAGACACGGGACTGTCGATGGAGTTCATGAAGCGCCGCCTTGCGGGGTGCAACCCGGCCTCCCTGCGCGTGTCGACCCTGCTCCACAAGCCCACGGCGACGGAGCCGGACCTCACGCTCGACTACGTCGGCTTCCGCATTCCGGACCTCTTCGTCATCGGCTACGGGCTGGACTACGGCCAGCTCGCCCGCAATCTGCCCGACATCTACATCCTCGACGAGGAGTGATCGGGGCACGGCCTGCAGGCCGCGGACTGGCATGCCCTCCTGTAAGGGCGCCGTGATTCTGTCCACGATGGAGACGTTGGTCCGTCGAGCGGTTGCTGGGGGGAGGTCCCCGCCCGAGCGTTTTCTTGAATCGCAGCATTGGTACAATGGCCGAGTCTTCGCCCCGCATTCTCGTGGTGTACACCGGGGGCACGCTGGGCATGGTGGAGAGCGAGGAGGGCTACGTGCCGGGGCCCGGCACTCTCGAAGCCCTCATGGAGGAGCGCCTCTCGTTTCAGTCGGAGGACCTTCCCGCCTACGACGTGCACGCGTTCGATCCGCTGCTCGACAGCGCAAACATGAAGCCGGCCGACTGGCTCGGCATCGCGGAGGCCATTCGGGACCGCTTTGAGGCATACGACGGCTTTCTGGTTGTCCACGGCACGGATACGATGGCGTTCACCGCCTCGGCGCTGTCGTTCATGCTGCATCCGCTCGATAAACCGGTGCTCCTCACCGGCGCTCAACTGCCGTTCGACGAGGCGCGCACCGACGCACAGGGGAATCTGCTCACGTCCCTTCTGCTGCTGGCCACCTATCCCGGCCGGCTGGGCGGGGTGCACGTGTTCTTCCACGACCGTCTGTACCGGGGCACCCGCGTGACGAAGGTGAACGCCGACTCGTTTGCGGCCTTCGACTCCCCAAACTTCCCAACCGTGGGCACGGCGGGCATCGATCTCGACGTGGACTGGGAGCGGGTGCCGGCGCCCCATCAGCCGCCCCGCCCCCCCGCCGTAACAGAACTCGGGGCGGCGACCGTCTCGGCGTTTCGGCTCTTTCCGGGGCTGGGGGTGGCGTCCCTGAAAAACGTACTGGCCCCGCCGGTGGAGGGCGTTGTGCTGGAGTGCTTTGGGGCGGGCAATGCGCCGGCACAGAACGACGCGTTCCTCGATGCCCTGCGCGAGGCGACGGCGCGGGGCGTCGTCATTGTGGCGGTGACACAGCCGCTCCGGGGCACGGCGGACCTCGACCTCTACGCGACCGGCCAGGCCCTGGCGGACGCAGGCGTGGTGAGCGGGTACGACATGACGACGGAGGCGGCGCTGGCCAAGCTATACTACCTCTTCGAGCAGGACCACTCGCCCGACGAGGTGCGCCGGCTCGTGCAGAACAACCTTCGAGGGGAGCTGACGCCGCCGGAGGAGGTGCCGCCCGCCCTGGGCCGTACGCGGCGCCGCTTGGCTGGATACCGGTAACGGCGAGTCACGACGCTGTGGCGGAGGCGTCTGTCTCGTGGTGGACGGCCCCGGGCTGCTTTGGGCGGAGGTGGGCCGTGAAGTGGCGGAGCTGAGGGGGCTCTTCGGTGATTTCGTAGCCGCAGAGGGCGTCCTTGCGCGCCACCAGTTCCTCGAAGCACTCGATCACGTAGTCGACGTGACTCTGGGTGTAGACGCGGCGGGGGATGGCGAGGCGCAAGAGCTCCTGGTCCGCTGGCTCCTCACTGCCGTCGGGCTGCCGGCCAAACATGACCGACCCGATCTCGACCCCGCGGATGCCGCCCGTCACGTATAGCGCCACGGCCAGCGACTGGGCCGGGTAGTCCAGCGGTGGAATGTGAGGGAGAAACGACTTCGCGTCGATGTAGACGGCGTGCCCGCCCACCGGCTTGACGATCGGCACGCCCAACTCCGTGAGGGCCTCGCCGAGGTACCGCGTCGACGCCATGCGGTACTCCAGGTAGTCCTCGTCGACAATCTCCTGCAGTCCCACGGCGATGGCCTCCAGGTCCCGTCCGGCCAGTCCCCCGTAGGTTGGGAAGCCCTCCGTGAGGATCAGTTGATTGCGGGCCTTCCGGGCCCACGTGTCGTCGTCGAGGGCCAGCCACCCCCCGATGTTGACCAGCGCGTCCTTCTTGGCGCTCATCGTCATGCCGTCCGCGTGCGAAAACATCTCCCGGACGATCTCCTTGACCGAGCGGTCGTCGTACCCGTCTTCGCGCTGTTTGATGAAGTAGGCGTTCTCGGCGAAGCGACAGGCGTCGAGGACGAGCGGCACGTCGTGCTCGTCACACAGGGCCTTTGCGCCGCGGATGTTGGCGATCGAGACCGGCTGGCCGCCGCCGGTGTTGTTGGTGACCGTGAGCATAACGACAGGAACCCGGCCCCCCTCCGCGACTAGGAGCGCCTCCAGCCGGTCGAGATTGATGTTGCCCTTGAACGGATGTTCCGCGTCCGGAATGTGCCCCGCGTCAATGACGAGGTCGACCGCCTCGGCGCCCGTGGCCTCAATGTTGGCGCGGGTGGTGTCGAAGTGCGTATTGCTCGGGATTTTGGCGTCGGGACCCGCCACGATGCCCATCAGGATGCGCTCGGCGGCCCGGCCCTGGTGGGTTGGCACGACGTGCTCGAACGGCATCAGGTCCTTCACCGCCTCCTCGAATCGGAAATAGGAGGGCGACCCCGCGTAGCTCTCGTCCCCCTGCATGAGGCCGGCCCACTGCGCCGCGCTCATCGCGGAGGTGCCCGAGTCGGTCAGCAGGTCGATGATGACGTCGTCGGCGTGCAGGTTAAAGAGGTTGTAGTGCGCGTCCCGAATCATCCGTTCACGCTCGGCCCGAGACGTGAGTTGAATCGGCTCGACCGACTTGATCCGGAACGGCTCGATGATCGTATCCATCTCCATGGCGGACTGAAGAATTCTGGAGTTGAAACGGAATCGTAAACTATCAACTCAGCCAGGCAAGGACAACGGAGGGGCGAGATGCCGAGAGACGAACGCTAGGCGGGAACCGGGTCGAGGGCACGGTCAAGCTGAGCGCGCAACTTTTTGCGGCCCCGGTGGAGGTAGACCTTGACGGTGTTGAGCGGCATGTCGAGGGCCTCGGCAATCTCCTTGTACTTGAGTCCTTGCAGTTCGCGGAGGGCCACCACCCGCCGGTACGGATCGTCGACTCGGTCCAGGGCGTCGAGCACGTGGTCGTGGAGGTCGGCCGCCTCGGTGTGGCGGTCGGGCGTCCGGCTCGGGCTCGGGGCACGGTCCACGCCGTCGGGGTCGTTCCGGACGGTCTTGCGCCGTCGCTGTCGGGCCCGAAGCCGGTCGATGCAGGCGTTCCGGGTCACGCGCATGAGCCAGGCGATAACCCCGTCCTCGTCGAGCTCGTCCTGGTGCTCCCAGAGCGTCACCAGTACCTCCTGGGTCACGTCCTGGGCCGTTGCGTCATCGTTCAGCATCGAGCGGGCGAACCGGTAGACCTGGTCCTCGTGGTCGGAAACCTGACGTTCAAAGGCGGGAAACGTATTCATCGTGGTGGAGCCATGAATGGAACGAACCAAGCGAGCGCGACGATGGGCCGTCGCACAACCGCAGGGGACAGGTCGCGCCCCTCCTCGGTTGCAGGGGAGCCTACGGAGTGGGGCGGGGCCGGGATGCCGGCTGCGCGATGAGTGGGACGATGCGTGCGATCAATCGCCAATCCTCGTTCTCCGGGCCCCTCCATAAAAAATGCCCCGACCGGGGACCGGCTGGGGCACTGGAGAAACGAGTCGGGACGTACGGAAAGGCTTCAACCACAGCCCATTGTCCGGACGCTCGCGCGGGCACGCCCTCAGAATTAAGAAAAGACACCGGGCTGGTCTCCAGGCTAGCGCCGCGCGGAGATCTGTCTCCTCCGAAGCGAGAGCGACCGTCACCCCTCAGAGACTGCGCCGAGGTCCAGGTCGACCGGCTTCGGAAAGCACACGTAGGGCTTCTCTACGAAGCCTGTGAGGTCCGAGATGGTGGCGGTGTCGGCCATCTGAGAGAGCTCGCGGGCGGTGCCGTCCCGCCCCAGGATGCCAATCAGTTCCTCGTCGCCGTCGTAGGCAGTGTGGCGCGACACGTTGAGGGTGAGGTAGTGCCGGGCGGCCGCCTCCGCCTCGGAGCGGGGCACAAGGTCCTCGGCCACGAGCCAGTCCGCCACGTCGGCGCGCCAGGCGTCGATCTGTGCCTCGTCGGGGCGCTGCGAGAGAAAGCGGACGCGCAGGAAAACACGGTTGATGAAGCGGTGGCACAGGTCGGCCAGAACCGGGTCGGGGCCCTGCATCCACTGCTTGAGGCTGAAAAGGACGTCGGTGTCGTCAAGTTGCAGGTAGTGGTCCTGGACCTCGGGGGTCTCGATCGCGTCGACGTGCACGTCGTGGTCGAGAAAGAAAAGCAGCGCCCGCGATCCCCGTTGCAGCCAGTCGGGGGCCGGCCCGGCGTCGAGGTGCGTCTGCGCGCGGCGCAGGATGCCCCGGAGCAACTCGTCGCCGGCCAGCACGGTCTTGTGGAGGTAGACCTGCCAGTACATGAGCCGGCGTGAGATGAGGAAGTTTTCCACGGCGTAGATGCCCTTCGCCTCGATCATGACCTCCGCGTCGGCCCCGCCCGAGAGGGGATGCACGCGCATGGTCTTGAGCAGACGCTGGACCCCCACTTCTCCCTCCGCCACGCCGGTGTAGAAGGAGTCGCGCCGGAGGTAGTCGAGCCGGTCCATGTCGAGCTGGCTCGACACCATCTGGTGGAAGAAGGGCCGGTCGTACGTGTCGTCGAACATGGCGAGGGCCATCTCAAGCGCGCCGTCCATGCGCTCGTTGAGGTCCGTCAGGAGGACCCGGCTCATGTCTTCGTGCGAAAAGTCCTCGATGAGCTCGTGTTCGAGGGTGTGAGAGAAGGCGCCGTGTCCCACGTCGTGCAGCAGGGCCACGGCCAGGGCGGCGGTCTGCTCCTCCGGGCTCACGGGCGTGCCCTTCTCGGTCAGGTTGGCGAGGGCGTCCTGCATGAGGGCCATTGCCCCCAGCGCGTGGTTGAAGCGCGTGTGCTCGGCGCCCGGAAAGACGAGATGCCCGACGCCGAGCTGGCGGATCCGGCGCAGCCGCTGGACCTCCGGCGTCTGGACGAGGTCCATGATCACGTTCTTCGGCACAGAGACAAACCCGTGGACCGGGTCTGAGAAAAGCTTGAAGCGCTGGTTGGCGGACACGGGGGAAGAGTGAACAGGTGCAGAGGAGCGTCGAAGGGAGGAGCCGCACGGGAAGGCAGAGCGGCGCGTCGGCATCCTACCATCCGTCGTCGGCTAGATTCTGGACGATGGTGGTGTAGAACGCATTCGAGTCGAAGTCGGCGGCGAGCCCCGACGAGAGGCCCACCTGTCGGGCGTGATCGGCGTCCACGGTGCCCTGGTAGTCGCCCCAGCGAGCACTCTCGACGCTTACGATGCCGTCGTTTTCCCCTTCTTCCTCGTACAGGTAGCGGTTCAGGTAGCGAAAGATGGGGGCGATGGGGATGGCGGTCCCTTTGCCCGCCCGGCACCCGTAGGACCAGTATTCGACGTCCGGATGGTCGGGGACCTCGGGGTTGAACGTGTTTTCCATGTGCTCGGGGGTCAGCTCCGTAAGGGCCCGCCGGAGGTTGGCCGACCCGTCTTCCAGAATGTGGGTGCCTACCCAGTCGGCCATGTCCGCCAGCCAGTCGCGCACCAGCTCGGGCTGGTCGAGCACGAGGGAGGCTACGGAGGAGCCGCGATGGGGGGTTGCGATCGTGACAAGGACGTCGACCACCTCGTGCCAGCCCATGGCCGAGATGAGGTAGCGGGCGTCCAGGCCGCCCATCGAGTGGGCGATCAGCAGCAGGCGGTCGGTCTTGGCTTCGTCGAGGACGCGCTCCAGGCGGTCGTTCCAGGTGGCGGTCCGGGCGCGGACAGTGTCGTAGGGGGACACGTTGGGCGCCACGGCCCGCACGCCCTGCGACCGCAGGTGCAGGGCCTCCTTGTGCAGGTGCCCGCCCCGCCGGAAGGACGCCCCCACGCCGAAGCCGTGCATGAGCACGACCGGGGTCTGTACCGGAATCAGTTCGGGCTGCGGGAAGGGCTCCAGGCCGGTAATGCGCCGCAGGGCGGAGGCCGGAATCGTGGGCTCCGGGTCGTCGGGCATGGTGGGGGTGAAGGTGCTCGGAAGAATCGCTGGCTGAGTGATACCCGAACTGAACCGGGCGGGTTCGTGGGCCCGACGGCCTTACAGCGAGAGGATGGGCAGGAGCGAAGTGGAATGGCCCATGATGAGCGCTTCGCCGGCGACCACTGCCAGCGCGGCCCCGACGGGCACGCGGATGTTGTCGTTCACCGGCAGCGGGAGGGCCTCGAGGCCGGCCCCCACCAGGACGCCGCCGGCCGCCGGGCCGAGGGCGATGGACGAAAAGAAGGTCACCACGCCCAGGCCCGTGACCACGAACGCGGCGGTGCCCTCTACGGTCGCCGAAAGGGGGCCCCATGCATGGCGGCCCCACCGGCGCCCCACCAGTGCGGCGGCGGCGTCCGCCAGCATGGCCATCACGAGCACCGGCACCGCAATCCGGAGGGGGAACAGCGCCACCATCATGGCGGCGCCTACCAGTACGCACGTGGCCCCATTGAATTGCACCCCCGTTCTTGTTGCCGGCAATTCTTCCGCCCGCATCAGGGCCCCGAAGCCCCACCGGATGACCGCGTTGAAGGGCTCAGAATAGGCCCGAGCCACGTCGGCGGCGATGGCCACGAGCGCTGCGGGGGCCAACAGGTACAGTGCCGTCGGCATGCCGATCACCCATGCCCCAAACGGGATCAAGAGGGCGAGGAGGTGGAGGGCCTTCCGGGCGACTTCGCCGGTGTACGAGAGGGAAGAGGCGGACACGAGACGGCGAAACCAGGGCGCGAGATTCCGTTCGTCTCCCGAACCTTCCGGCCCGGCGATGGTTCAGCATCTTACCAAATCCGGTTCCACTTCCTGGGCAAAACCAGTGAAGTCCGGGCCGCCTTCCCAACAAAGGGATTTCCTCCTGGGTTGACCGCAGGCCTTTCGCCGTCTCTCAGCACCTCCTCCCGAAAAGTCCTTGCGCCCATGCGCGCCACCGCTTCTGTACTCGTCGTCTGTATGCTTCCACTGCTCGCTGGCTGTGGCTCCGGCTCCGACGGTGGCTCCGAGGCCGAACGCATGGCGGAGAAGCACGAGGGCGACACGCCCACAGCCACCGAGGCCGCCCAGGCCCCCGAGATTCCTGTGGAGGGGCGCACGGTGACCTACACGCAGCAGAATGGGACGGACCAGACTGGGTACCTTGCCGTGCCCGCCAATGAGGACTCGGTGCGGTCGGCGCACGAGGGCGACGCACTACCCGGCATCGTGGTGATCCACGAGTGGTGGGGCCTTAATGACAACGTCCGGGCTGCCACCCGGCGCCTCGCCGGCGAGGGATACCGCGCCCTGGCTGTGGACCTGTACGGCAATGCCGTCGCCGAAACGCCGGACTCGGCCCAGGCGCTCATGGGGCGGGCGATGCGCGATGCGTCGCGGCTCGTCGAGAACGTGCTGGACGGACGAGCCTATCTGACGTCTGAGACCGGCGCGCCCCGGACGGCTCTGCTAGGCTGGTGCTTCGGCGGGGGCATGACGTACCGGACCCTGGCAAATGACGCGTCCGGCTTCGACGCGGCCGTGGCCTACTACGGCACGCCGGAGCCCCTTTCTGGGACGGCCCTGCAAGAGTTGGAGACGCCGATCCTCGCCCACTTCGGCACGGAGGACCAGGCCGTTTCAATCGACGCGGCCCGGGGCTTCCGAGACCGGATGGAGGACACTGGGAAATCGCTCTCGTACCACGAGTACGACGCCGGCCACGCATTTGCGAACCCGTCGGGGGAGAGCTACCAGCCAGCGGCCGCCGGGCAGGCCTGGACGCGCACGACCGACTTTCTGCGGACGCACCTCTCCCCGTAGGCGCTCTCGGTTCCTGCCGAGCACGTGTGGCACCATCGGTTCGACGCTCTCTGCACTCGTTCACTCTTTCGGACCTACGTTCGCGTATATGGCCTCTTTTCCGCCCCTCGACAATGACCGCCTGCTCCGCGCCGCCCGCGGGAAGCCCACCGACTGCACGCCGGTCTGGATGATGCGGCAGGCCGGTCGGTACTTGCCCGAGTACCAGGCGATCCGCGAGGAGCACCGTTTTTTCGAGGTCGTGGAGACGCCCGAGCTCGCGGCGGAGGTGACCATCCAGCCGGTAGAGCGCTTTTCCCTCGACGCGGCGATTCTCTTCTGCGACATCATGGTGGTGCCGGAGGCGATGGGGCTCACGGTCAAGATGGTGTCGGGGCAGGGGCCGACCTTCCCGAGGCCCCTCACGACGCCCGACGAGATGGAGCGCCTCGTGGAGCCGGATGTGGAGAAGTCCCTCCAGCACGTGTTTGAGGCACTGACGGTGACGCGGCACGAGCTGGCCGGGCGCGTGCCGCTGATTGGCTTCTCGGGGGCGCCGTGGACCCTCATGGCGTACATGGTGGAAGGGGGAGGCAGCAAGTCGTACCGGGCCGCCCGGCGCTGGCTGTACCGCCACCCCGAAGCCAGCAAGGCCCTGCTCCAGCGCACGACGGACGTGATTGTCGACTATCTGATCCGCCAGGTAGACGCCGGGGCGCAGGTGCTTCAGGTGTTTGACTCCTGGGCGGGCCTCCACACCCCCGAGAATTTCCGGACGTTCTGCCTGCCGTACCTCGCCGAGATTGCCGCGCGGGTGAAGGAGGCGCATCCCGATGTGCCGCTCGTTGTCTTCGCGAAGGGGGCACACTACGCCCTGGACGCGCTGGCGGACACGGACTACGACGTGATTAGTCTTGACTCTACGATGGACCCGGAAGCCGCCCGTGACACGGTCGGCGACCGGGCCGTCTTGCAGGGCAACCTCGACCCATGCGCGCTGTACGCCCCGCCCGATGTCCTGCGACGCGAGGTGCAGCATATGCTCGCGGACTTCGGGCCGCACCATCACATTGGCAACTTGGGCCACGGCATGCTGCCGGACCACGACCCCGAGCACGCCCGCGTCTTTGTCGACACGGTCCACGAGCAGTCTCGGCACATGCGGACCGTCTGAAGAAGGCCGTTGGCGAGGTCGGAACTGCCCGCTCTCCCACATTCCGTTTCACGCACCCCCTTGACTGTTATGCTCGATACCGACTCGCCACGGGTTCGCGCCGTCCTTCCGCTACTGTACGTGGCCTGGGCGGACGGGGTGCTCACGCCGTCGGAGGCCGCGACGATCCGGAGCCACCTTCGCAGGCAGGGGTGGCTCGATGCGTCCACCCGTGAGGAGATCTGCGACCACCTTGACCCCCAGTCGCCCCCCACGCCCACGCAGTACCTCCGGTGGATCCGCACGCTGCGGGACGGGGCCGGGAACGCGGCAGTGACGTCCCGGTGCTCACTCGCGGAGCTCGGGATGGCCCTCGCAAACGCTGGGGGGGATGGGGTGGCCCTGCCCGAAGATTCTCGTCGGGCGTTGGAAGACATTGAGTCGGCCCTTAACATTGACGGGGAGGAGGTCGTGCGTGATCTCCTCGGGGAGCGGCCCGAGCCGTCGCCCGTGGAGCCGGAGGCGCCGTTCGACACGGACGCGATGCAGCGTCTCCTCGACGGCCCTCACGCGGACCTGCGTGAGAACATCCGCACGCTTCTTCAGGATCCGGCGTTCGAGTACCAGGACGGGCTGGACACCGAGGCCTACCGCGAGCAGGTTCTTCGCTGGTGCGAGCACCTGGCCGACCAGGGGCTTGGGGCGCTGGCCTATCCCGACGAGTACGGCGGCGGGGGCAACATGGAGCAGTTCATCGTCGCCTTCGAGACGCTTGCCTACCACGACCTGAACCTGGTCGTCAAGTTCGGGGTGCAGTTCGGCCTGTTTGGGGGAAGCATCCACCACCTCGGCACGGAGCGCCACCACGAGGAGTACCTGGACCGCGTGGGCACGCTCGACCTGCCCGGCTGCTTCGCCATGACGGAGTGGGGACACGGCTCGAACGTGCGAGAGCTAGAGACGACGGCCCGCTACGACCCCGCGACCGAGGAGTTTGTAATCAACACGCCCCACGACGGCGCCCGGAAGGAATGGATTGGCAACGCTGCGGCCCACGGGCAGATGGCGACCGTCTTCGCCCAGCTCCGGACCGACGGGGAGGAGCACGGGGTCCACGCCTTCCTTGTGCCCATTCGGGCCGACGACGGGACCCCGCAGCCGCGCGTCCGAATCGAGGACTGCGGCGAGAAGGTCGGCCTCAACGGCGTCGACAACGGACGGCTCTGGTTTGACCAGGTGCGCATCCCACGAACGAACCTGCTCGACCGGCACGCACAGGTGGCCCCGGACGGCACCTACGACAGTCCGATCCCGAGCTCCGGCAAGCGCTTCTTTACCATGCTGAGCACGTTGATCGGGGGGCGCATCAGCGTGGCACGGGCGGGGCTGAGCGCGGCCAAGTCGGGCCTCACGATTGCCGTGCGCTACGGCAACCGGCGCCGCCAGTTTGGGCCCAAGGACGAACCGGAGGTGCCGCTCCTCGACTACCGCACCCACAAGCGGCGTCTCCTCCCGCGCCTGGCCACGACCTACGCCCTCCACTTTGCGCTCGACGACCTCACCGCGCGGTTCACGCGCAAGGGGCGCGGCGAGTCGCTGGAGGCCATCGAGGCGGAGGCGAACGCGCTGAAGGCGTACGCCACGTGGCACACGAGCTCCACCCTTCAGGAAGCGCGTGAGGCCTGTGGCGGGCAGGGCTACCGGGCCGACACCCGCATCGGACGCCTCCGGGCGGACACGGACGTCTTCACGACCTTCGAAGGCGATAACACCGTGCTCATGCTGCAGGTGGCGAAGGGGCTGCTCTCCGACTTCCAACGGGAGTTTCGGGACATGAACCTGTGGGGGATGGCGCGGCTGGTGGCCGACGAGGTGGCCACACAGGTACAGGAGCTCAATCCGGTCGTCACGCGCAAGACCGACCCCGAACACCTGCGGGCCCTCTCCTTCCAGCAGAGCGCGCTTGCGTACCGGGCCGAGAAACAGCTTCAGAACGTCGGCCGGCGCCTCCAGCGGCGCATCGACGACGGTACGGAGCCGTTCGATGCGTTCGTGGACGTGCAGGATCACCTCGTGCAGTGCGCCCGGGCGGACGCCGAACGAATGATCCTGGAGCGCTTCGCGGACGCGGCCGAGGACGTCGACGATCCGGACCTCCAAGACACGCTCACGGCGCTCCGCCGCTTGTTTGCACTGTCCCGCATCGAGGCCGACCTGGACTGGTTCCTGGAGGCCGGCTACGTGAGTGGGGCGAAGGCAAAGGCCATCCGGGGTGCCGTAAACGACTTGTGCGACGAGGTGCGCCCCCAGGCGGAGGCCCTCGTCAACGCCTTTGGCATCCCGGACGCCCTGCTGGGCGCCCCGATCGCGACGGAGCCCGGCCCTGGCCCGACGTGATACGGGCGACGAGCCGCTGGCGTCAGAGCAGCAGCCCCCACGCGACGGCCATCCCCAGACAGCCACCGAGCAGCAGGAGGTCAGTAGGACGAGACCACGCTCCCCGTCTGTAGACCCCGTACAGGGCCACGGGCCAGCACACGAGCACAAGCAGGCCGAGCCACCCGGTGTGCTCGTGCCACGGCGGGCCCGTTGCCTCCGAAAGGTGAACCTGCGTCAGCGTCTCTCCACAAACCGGGCAATAGTCGTCCGACGGTTCGCGATGGGCACCGCAGGAGGGACAGCGCTCCATAAGAGAAGAGAAAACGCGTAGAACTTGGCCTGCCTTGGCAGATCGCCCGTGGTCCTATCGGCGAGACTGCGCGGCTAGCTGAAGGTCTGGCCCCGCTGCTCCATGGCCTGGCGGGCGTTTCTCTGCAGCCATCGCCCGAGCTGCATGGCGTGCTCGGGCGTCATGACGAGGGACGCCTGCACCTCGCGCGTCAGCTCCCCACGCGTGACCTGCCCGCTGCGCTCACTGAGGTCGACCTGACCGGTCTCGTCGATCTGGTGACTTACGTGGTGGGGAATGCTACTACGCTCGACGTACAGATTCGCCACCACCGAAGCCCCGTCCGGGGACGGGCCGCCATGCGCCCCGGTCGCGGTAATGGTGTGCACCGTGTCGGCGTCTTCGTAGACGAACGTGATTTCGTCTTGAGAGTCGTCGGGCATGGAGACGGGCCGGTCGGATGGGATGGATCGTGCGGAGCAAAAATGGGAAACTGGGGTGCAAGGCCCAGACGGGGGCGTGTCAGTTCTCGGCGACCTGGATTTCAAACGGAACGCGCGCATCGGCCCAGTACAGAACACAGGTGCCGGAGGTGTCGGTGACCTCCTCAAACACGAACGTCATCATCTCGTGCTGCGGGGCGGATCCGGGGCTCACGTCCACCCGCAGAGCATCTTCACCCTGGTTGTACTGCGTGCCCCACTGGTTCGCTACGTCATTGAAGATGATCGTCCAGGAGTCGGGACCCGGAACTGTGTAAAGCGAGTAGGTTCCTGCGGACAGCGGTTCGCCCTCGACGGTTACGTCCGACGAGACCGAAACCGTGGTGGCCTCGTTCGCGCCGGTGCGCCACACCTCATCGTAAGGTACTAGGTCGCCAAAGATGGTGCGGCCGTTCACCTGCGGCCGACCGTATGTGATGCGGACCTCAGTGGTGCCAATGGTCTGTGAAACCGCCGCGTTGGGGCTGGTGCGGGGCTCCTCGTTGCCCCGTTCCTGAGCGGTCGCCGGGGCGGCTGCCACGAAGCCGAGAAAGCCAGCGGAGAGGAGAAGGGGGAGGAGGCGAGAGAGTGTCTTGGTCACGGTGGAGAAGAGGAGTCAAGAAAGAGAATCCGAACGTCGACGAAAGAGGGCGGGACAGCCGGTCCTGCCCGCAATGAAGGGGCTACTCAGTGTCCAGAGACCCGGGGCCCGCGATGCTCCCGTCTCGGGTCTCGTACCATTCGATCTCTAGTTCGAGACTAATCTCGGAGGAGTCCCGGTCGTTCGATTCGCGTTCGAGCTCCACCTCGAACTCCACGTGGTCGGGGACTCGAATCGTCGTGGACTGATCGTCGGACGAGAAATCAAGCTCCCCGGATTCGTCCAGCTCGTCGGCGATGGTGCGAAGGTACGTGGCGACGTCCGCACGCGAAAGGTTTCGTTCGAATTCGTAAAGCGTATCGTCAGGCATTATTGAGCAAAGTGTTCGAAGAAGATTGTGACACAGATGTCAACGTACGTACACGAGCCTGGGGCATCCGTTCATCCTTCGTGGATGAAAAATTGGGGCGATTGATTGGGGGAAACGTGTCGTTGGACCCCCGAAACCATGAGGTCTCGGTGAATGAGATGAGACTTCACGAGCCAGCACTTACCCTAAAAATGTAAAGTTATGGGGTCAGCCCTATCGCCACTGCGTGGTGACACGAGAGGGCGCGATGCGTCCGTCGTTTTTATTCGTCGTTTGTAAGAGTTGGGCCCGGTGTTATGGTAGAGCTTAGCGGTGCTCCGGCTTGGTTTGCGTCCGCCTGTCTGGTCGCAATTGCCCTCTCGCTCGTGATGACGGTGATTCGGTTGCTGATGGGCCCGGCCCTCCCGGACCGGGTGGTCTCGTTGGACCTCGTGGCCTACCAGGCGGTCGCCTTCATGCTCGTCTACGCCGTGCTCACAGGTCAGCCCGCGTTCCTAGACGTGTCGCTGGTACTGGCCCTGGTGGCCTTCCTCGGGACGGTCGCGTTTGCCCGGTACATTGAGTATTTCTCGGTCGCGGAGGAGGAGGCCCCACAGACGTCGGAGTGACGATGCGGGCCGGCCCTGCACGCCCAAAGATATAGATTCTGTCATGCTCGCCCAGCAGATTGTCGGCATTTTTTTGATGGGCACGGGTACGCTGTTCGTGTTCGTCGCCGGGCTTGGCGTCCTGCGACTGCCGGACGTTTACATGCGGCTCCACGCCTCCACCAAGGCCGGTACCCTCGGGGTCGCGCTGAACGCGGCCGGCCTCGTGGCCTTCTATCCGAGCCTGGGCATCTTCACGCGAGCCTTCGCCCTGGTGCTTTTTCTGCTCCTAACGGCCCCCGTGGCCGCCCACATGATCGGGCGGGCCTCCTATTTTGCCCGAGAAGAGATGGGCGTGACCCTCTGGGACGGCACGGTCGTGGACCGCATGCTCGACCACCGGGGGGAGGCGCTGTTTTCCACCGGGGTCGTAGGGGAAGAGGCCGACTCTCCGGACCCAACATCCTAAATCTGGGCTCGCGCCCGGTGAATTCCTCCAATCGTCTCGTTTTTGGGTCGACCGACGCTAACTCATGGCAATCCTATTTGCCGTCTTCTCGGGCTTTGTGCTTGCCCTGGCCTCGCCCTGGCTGACGCAGTACACGGGGCGGGCCACGGGATGGGTGTACGGCCTGCTGCCGGCCGCCATCACGGGCACGCTGGCGACCCTCGTGGGGCGCGTGGCGGCGGGCGAGACGCTTCGGGTGTCCTATGCCTGGGTGCCTGGCCTGAACGTCAACCTATCGTTCTACGTCGACGGGCTAAGTCTCTTTTTCGCCCTTCTCATTACCGGCATCGGGACGCTGATCTACGTCTATGCCGGGGGCTACCTGAAAGGACATCACCACCTGGGACGCTTCTTCAGTTACCTGTCCATGTTCATGGCCGCCATGGTGGGGCTGGTCCTGGCGGACAACCTGATCACGTTCTACATTTTCTTTGAACTGACGAGCTTCGCCTCGTTCGTCCTGATCGGGTTCAACCACGACGAGGCCCCCTCGCGGCGGGCGGCCTGGCAGGCGCTGCTGGTCACCAAGGCCGGCGGCCTCGCGCTCCTCGTCGGGTTCATTCTCATGCAGCAGGCGACGGGGACCTTCCAGATCTCCGCAATCCTGGAGTCCGGCGATCTGATTCGTCAGCACAGCTTCTACCTGCCCATCGTCTTGCTGGTGCTGGCCGGGGCGTTCACGAAGTCGGCCCAGTTTCCCTTCTACTTCTGGCTTCCCAACGCGATGGAGGCGCCCACGCCGGTGAGTGCCTACCTCCACTCCGCGACGATGGTAAAGGCCGGCATCTACGTGATGGCCCGCTTTCATCCCGTGCTGTCGGGGACCGACCTCTGGATGTGGACTGTGGGCGGCATCGGGGCCCTCACGATGCTCGTCAGTGCCTGGCTCGCCCTGCAGTACACCGACATGAAGGCGATCCTGGCCTACACTACCATCATGGCCCTCGGGCTCCTGACGATGCTGCTGGGGCTGGGGACCGAGGTCGCCGTGGAGGCCTGCATGGTGTTCATCCTGGTGCACGCCTTCTACAAGGCGGCCCTCTTCATGGTGGCGGGGGCGATCGACCATGAGGTGCACGTCCGCGACATTACGAAGCTGCGAGGCCTGTGGAACCGGATGCCCGTGACCGGAGCGGCGGCCGCCCTGGCGGCCCTGTCGATGGCCGGCATCCCGCCGTTCTTCGGCTTCGTGGGGAAGGAGTTGATCTACGAGGCGGCGACCCACTTCGAGCCGGCCACGGTGGCGGTCACGGCCGCCTCGGTGCTGGCGAACGTGGCGCTGGTGGCGTCCGCCGGCCTGCTGGTGGTGCGACCCTTCTTCGGGGCGGTGAACGACGTTACGGAGCACGCCCACCGGCCCGACGCCGGGCTCTGGTTTGGGCCGGTCGTCCTGGCGGTCTTCAGCGTAGGCCTCGGCCTGGCGCCGTGGCTGCTCGACGCCGCGTTCCTCGGCCCGTCGGCGGGGGCGGTCCTGGGCGCCTCCATCGCGCCGCACCTTGCCCTCTGGCACGGCTTCACGCTCGAGCTGGGGCTCAGCGCCGTGACTGTCGCCGCGGGCGTGGGGACGTACCTGGCCCGAACGGGTCTCCGCACCAACGCGGCCTTCCGGCAGTTTGAGCGCTGGCTCGGGACAGGGCTCGACCACGGGTACGACAACGTCGTCGACGGGCTCCTGGGCGTGGGACGGTGGCAGACCAATGTGCTCCAGAGCGGCGTCCTGCGCCGCTACCTGTCGATCGTTCTGGGGGCAACCATTGCACTCGTGGCGGGCACCTTTTACCACTACGGGTTCTTCGGCGGGCCAATCTCGGTGGCCGAGGTGGCGGGCCACGAGTGGGTGCTGGCGGTCCTGTCGGTGGTTGGGGCGTTCGGGACCCTGTTCTTCCGGTCCCGCATCGGACTCATCACGTCGCTCGGTGTCTCCGGCTTCAGCATCGCCCTGCTCTTTCTGGCCTTCGGCGCGCCGGACCTCGCGAAGACCCAGTTCCTCATCGAGACGCTGACGGTCATCCTCGTTGTGCTCATCCTGACCGCCGTGTCGGATGTAAAAGAGACGCTCACGATGGGGCAGAAGGTGACAAACGGCGCTCTGGCGGCCGGGATGGGCGTCGTCGTGTCGGGGCTGATCCTGGCCGTTCTCAAGCTGCCCTTCGAGAACCCGATGGGCGACTACTACGCGCAGAACACGTACGTCGAGGGGGAGGGGCACAACATCGTCAATACCATCCTGGTCGACTTCCGGGCGCTTGATACCCTCGGGGAGATCACGGTGCTTTTGGTGGCGGGCTTCGGCATCTACGCCCTTCTGCGTGCGGGGACGGCCCCGGACCCCAACGCCGAGGACGACCCTCCGCCCGAGGACGCATCCGCGCCGATCGAACAGGCTGAACAGACCCAACAGGTACCGTGAGGTTTTCCGTCATCCTGCGCACCGCGGCGCGCCTCCTCGTGCCGCTGATCCTTTTGTTTTCGGTGTTTCTGCTCCTCCGCGGGCACAACGAGACCGGTGGGGGCTTCATTGGGGGGCTCGTAGCCGGAATTTCGTTTGCCCTCTACGCGATTGCGTACGGAACGGCGGCGTCCCGAGAGGCCTTGCGGGCGACGCCTCCGCGGCTGATGGCCGTGGGGCTGGGCATCGCGGTGCTGAGCGGGGTGGTCCCACTGTTCATGGGTGGGGCCCTGCTCGAAGGGCTGTGGGTGAAGTGGCCGGTGAAGGTCGGCACGCCCGTGCTCTTTGACGTGGGGGTCTACCTGTTGGTCATCGGCTTGACGCTGATGATTGTCTACGAGCTGGACGAGCATAACTCGGGCCTCTTTCCGCAGCCGACCGCCCCCGAGTAGGCGTGCTGCGCGACCGGTCCTCTCACAAATCACACGCGGCTCTAAATGGAAACCCTCCTTGCCCTCGTCACCGGCGCGATGGTTGCCATCAGCGTCTACCTGCTGCTGCAGCGCGATCTGGTGCGAAAAATCATCGGTGTGGTCGTGTTGTCGAACGGCATTCACCTGCTGATCTTTGCGATGGGCCGGATGACGCGGGGCGCGTCGCCGCTCATTCCCGACGGGGAAAAGTATCCCCCCGAGGTTATTGCGAATCCGCTCTCCCAGGCCCTCATCCTCACGGCCATCGTGATCGGGTTCGGGCTGCTGGCATTCTCGCTCGTGCTCGTCTACCGACTACACGAATCTAGCGGATCGGCCGACGCCGACTCGATCATTGAGGTTACCCTCGGCGACGAGTAGCTCCCGCGACACGTTCTGCCTGTTGAACTGACCGGTTTCTGGTCCATGTCCGCCCATCTCCTTATCATCCTGCCGCTGATCATCCCGTTCGTGGCGGCGGTGGCGGCGCTCTTGTTCGCCCAATGGCCCACGGTGCAGAAGGGCATCAACATTGCCAGCATGGGGGGCATCCTGGCGGCGTCGCTGGGGCTGCTGTCCCGGATTACGGAGCAGGGCATCCAGGTCACGACGATTGGGGACTGGCCGGTCCCGTTCGGGATCGTGTTCGTGGTGGATCACCTGAGCGTCGTCATGCTCATCGTGTCCGCCATCATCGGGGTGGCCGTGGCCGTGTATGCGGTGCCGGACGTCGACGACACGCGGGTTCGGTTTGGGTTCTACCCGTTCTTCAACCTGCTCATGATCGGCATCAACGGGGCGTTCTTGACGGGGGACCTCTTCAACCTCTACGTGTGGTTCGAGGTCATGCTGATCTCCTCGTTCGTGCTGATCGTGCTGGGCAACACGGATGAGCAGCTCGCCGGGGCGGTTAAGTACGTCGTCATCAACCTGGTGTCGTCGCTCCTCTTCCTGTCGGGCGTCGGGCTGGTCTACGGGATGACGGGCACGCTCAACATGGCTGAGCTCTCGCTGGCCCTCTCCGAGGTGGGCCAGCCGGGGTTGGTGACCGTGGTGGCGATGCTGTTCTTGATTTCCTTCGGCATCAAGGCGGCGCTCTTTCCACTCTTTTTCTGGCTGCCGGCCTCCTACCACACCCCGCCCGCGTCGGTCTCGGCCTTCTTCGCGGGCCTGTTGACCAAGGTGGGGGTCTATGCGCTCTTTCGGGTCTTCACGCTTCTCTTTACCCAGGACGTGGGCTACACCCACACGCTTCTGTTGTGGGGGGCGGGGCTCACCATGGTCACGGGTGTGCTCGGCGCCGCCGTACAGAACGACTTCCGGCGCGTGCTCTCCTTCCACATCGTCAGCCAGATCGGCTATATGATCATGGGGCTCGCGCTGTACACGCCGCTGGCCATCCTAGGGGGGGTGTTCTACATCGTCCACCACATCATCGTGAAGGCGAACCTGTTTCTCGTCAGTGGGGTGGCGAAGCGCCTCCGGGGCTCCTTCAGCCTGAAGTCGCTCGACGGCCTCTACGCGTATCACCCCTGGCTGGCCGCCCTCTTCATCATTCCGGCGTTCTCACTGGCCGGCTTCCCGCCGCTCTCCGGCTTCTGGGCAAAACTGATCCTGACGATCGCCGGCATTGAGGCGGGGGCCTACTGGATCGTGGCGGTGGCCGTCGCCGTGGGCCTCTTCACGATGTTCTCGATGACGAAGATCTGGGTGAAGGCCTTCCTCCCGGGGGGCGGGGGCGACCTGGCGGACGCGGTCTCGTCGATGGGCCTGGGCACGCGCGTCATGTATGTGCCGATCGCGGGGCTCGCGGCCCTTACGATCATGATTAGCGTTTTTGCCGGGCCGGTGTACGACCTCGCCGAGCGTTCGGCGGACGAGCTTTACAATTCCTCCGAATACGTCGAAGCGGTGCTCAACCATGAAGAATCTGCTGCTGACGCTGGTCCTCGCCCTGGTGTGGACGGCCGTACAGGGCGCGTTCACGCTCGCTAACTTTGCGCTCGGCTTTGTGCTCGCCTACGGGGTGCTTCGGCTGTTGCGGCCCCTGCTCGGAGAGGCCAGCTACGACCAGCGCATCTGGTACAAGGCGTCCCTGGCGGGCTTCTTCGTGAAGGAGCTCGTCAACTCGAGCGTCCGGGTGGCCTGGGAAACGATCACGCCGGGGTATCGCATGCGGGCGGGCATCCTCGCCGTGCCGCTCTCCGTGCGGTCGGACCTGGGCATCACGCTCTTCGCGAACCTCATCTCGCTGACCCCGGGCACCCTGAGCCTCGACGTGTCGGAAGACCGGGAGTACCTCTACGTCCACACCATGTACATCGACCAGGGGGAGGAGGAGGACATCCTGCACCTGAAACGCACACTGGAGCGCCGCATCATTCTCGCGCTCGGGGGAGAGTCGACCGAGACGCCGCCCCCGACCTCCGACGCGGCGCCCGCCTCGTAGCGCCCGTCCGGGTGGGACCGTGCTCGGGGGATGAAGACACTACGAGGTCCACCACCGGCGGAGGAGCCAGGTCCCCAGAGCGGTACCGCCCAGGCCCGCCAACAGTGGCGTGAGGGTGGGCGTAGACACGGCGTCCGGGTCGACGAGCCCGCTCGTGCGCCCAACGTCGTCGATCTGGGGCACCGTGAGGGTGCCTTCCATCGTGGAAGACACGGCGGCCTGCACGGCGGCGGCCGCCACGAACTCGACGGGCAGCGGACGACCCTCGGCCGTGGCGTACGGATGAGGGCGAAGGCTCTGGCCCTGATTGAGAACGGCCGCGAGCGTCGGCGTGCCCGTCTTCCGGTCTCCATAGACGAGATTCGGGCGGAGTGTCACACTCCGGAGAGAGGGATGGGCTTCCTGGAGGGCCCGCTCGGCCCGGCGCTTGGCAGACAAAAAAGCGTAGGGGACGAGGGGCGGTTTGTCGCGTACCGAGAGGAATACGAAGGCATCCACGTCGGCCGCGACCGCCGCCTCGGCCGTGCGGAGCGCCGACTCTGCGTTCACGCGGTCGAACGTGACGTTGCGATCGGGGTACTCGCGGATGGTGGCGATGGTGTGCACCACCGCGTCGGCGTCGTCGAGCATGTCCCGCCAGGCATCCGCATCGAACACATCGGCCGCCCGCCACTCCACGTCCTGAACCCAGGGATGTCGAGCAGGGGTAAGGGCAGGGCGACCGGTGCGGCCGAAGGCAGCCACCTCGTGGCCGTTCTGTACGGCGACGCGGCAGATTTCGGTGCCGATGAATCCATTGCCGCCGGGAACGACGAGCTTGGCCACGGGACGGGGGCGGGATTGGTCAACAGGAAAGAGGTGTGGAGGCGACACGTCTGGCCGCATCTCGTTGCACGGACGACATCGGAGGCGTAGGGGTTCCTGGGGGCGAGAGGCGTCCCCGGTGCATCCCCGGTCCGGCGGCGGCCGGCGTGGACACGTGGAGCCCAGCCGGAACGCAGGCGTCGCGTGCAACGTGTCTTGGCATTGACCGTAGTGTCACGGAAGCGCTTCCTGGTCCTCCCGGCGTTTTTCCTCAGATCCCATCACAACTCTTCTCCTCCCATGGACATCGATCGCTATGAGCCCACCCACCCGGTTCGGTTCGTCACCGCCACGAGTCTGTTCGACGGGCACGACGCGGCGATCAACATCATGCGCCGCATCCTGCAGCAGACGGGTGCGGAGGTGATTCACCTGGGCCACAACCGCTCGGTGCAGGAGATCGTGGACACGGCCATCGAAGAAGACGCGCAGGGCATCGCCGTGTCGAGTTATCAGGGCGGGCACATGGAGTACTTCAAGTACATGCACGACCTGCTCCAGGAACGGGGGGCAGGCCATATTCGCGTGTACGGGGGCGGCGGTGGCGTCATCGTGGCCGAGGAGAAGGTGGAACTGGAGGACTACGGCATCGCCCACATCTACTCCCCGGACGAGGGGATGGACATGGGGCTCCAGGGCATGATCAACGACATGGTGGAGGAGTGCGACTTCCCGGTCGCAGACGCCGATTTCCACGTGCCGGACGACGTTCCGATGCGGGATGCTCGGGCCGTGGCCCGAAACCTCACGCGCGTTGAGGCGCCGGAGCCAGAACGGGCGGCGGTGGTCGTGGGGGCGTCGGAAGAGGGGGACGACGTGGAGGCGTCGCCAACCGAGGGGAAGCCGCGGGGCGACGGCCACACCGAATCGCTGAGTGCGGACGACCTGAGCGTAGGGGGAGCGCGGGCGCCAACCCTGGGCATTACCGGGACGGGGGGCGCCGGGAAGTCGACGCTGACCGACGAGCTGGTGCGGCGGTTCCTGAACGACCACGACGACCTGGAGGTGGCCGTGCTGTCGGTGGACCCCACGCGGCGGCGCACCGGCGGCGCGCTGCTGGGCGACCGCATCCGCATGAACGCGATCTACGGGACGAACACGGACCGCGTCTACATGCGATCGTTCGCGACGCGGGCGGCAAACCGCACGACCACGGAGGCCCTCAAGGAGGCGATCGGGGTGTGCCAGGCGGCGGATTTCGACCTGATTCTCGTGGAGACAGCCGGGATCGGGCAGAGCGACACGGCGATCGTGGACCTCACGGACCTGACGCTCTACGTAATGACCCACGACTTCGGCGCGCCGACGCAGTTGGAGAAGATCGGCATGCTCGACCTCGCCGACTTCGTAGCGATCAACAAGTTCGAGAAGCGGGGGTCGGAGGATGCCCTCCGCGACGTCCGGAAGCAGGTGCAGCGCAACCGAATGCGGTTCGACGAGGACCCGGCGGAGATGCCGGTCTACCCGACGATGGCGTCGCGCTTCGGGGATCCGGGGGTCACGCGCCTCTACCTCGGGCTGCTCGACCGCCTGAACGAGGGCTTCGACTTCGAGCGCGAGTCGGGCACGTACGATTGGGACGAGGTGCCCGAGCCGGACCCGTCGGAGGTCGCGATTATCCCGCCGGACCGGCAGCGCTACCTCGGCGAGATTGCGGAGACCTGCGACGAGTACCACGACTGGGTGGAGCAGCAGGTAGCGTACGCCCGGAAGTGGGGGGAGGCGAGGGGCGCGCGCCAGCAGGTGGAGGACTGGGCGCCGGAAGACCAGGACCAGATTGCCGGGCGGCTCGACGAGATGGAGGCGCACTGGTGGGACAAGCTCGACAAACGGTGCAAGGAGATCCTGGAGAATTGGGACGACCTGGCCGAGGAGTACCGGCAGGAGGAGTTCACCTACACGGTGCGGGGGCGCGACTTCACGGTGCCGCTCTACCGCGAGAGCCTCAGCGGCACCCAAATCCCGCGCGTTGCCCTGCCGCAGACCGACGCCCCGGGCGAGCGGCTGGAATTCGCCCTCACCGAAAACCTGCCCGGGTACTTTCCCTTCACGGCGGGCGTCTTTCCGTTCAAGCGGGAGGGGGAGATGCCGACCCGCCAGTTTGCGGGGGAAGGGTCCCCCGAACGCACGAACCGCCGCTTCCATCTCGTCTCGCAGGGGGACGAGGCAAACCGCCTCTCTACGGCCTTCGACAGCGTCACCCTCTACGGCCGCGACCCCGCCGAGCGCCCTGACATCTACGGCAAGGTCGGCAACGCCGGTGTGTCCATCTGCACGCTCGACGACATGAAGAAGCTCTTTTCGGGCTTCGACCTCTGCGACCGCAAGACGAGCGTGTCGATGACCATCAACGGGCCGGCGCCGATGCTGATGGCGATGTTCTTCAACGCGGCCATCGACCAGCAGGTCGAGAAGCACCTGCGCGAGGCGGGCCGGTGGGAGGAGGTCGAGGCAGCGATCGACGACCACCTGGGCGACGACCGCCCCGAATACGTGCCGTACGGGCCCGACGGCCGCGAGGACGAGTTGCCGGAAACCCACGACGGCAGCGGGCTTGGGCTGCTCGGCACCAGCGGCGAGGAGCTCGTGGAGTGGGGCGTCCTCGACCGCGAGACGTACGAGGAGATCAAGGCCGACACCCTCCACACGGTTCGGGGCACGGTGCAGGCCGACATCCTAAAAGAGGATCAGGCGCAGAACACCTGCATCTTCTCCACGGACTTCGCCCTCCGGCTGATGGGCGACATCCAGCAGTACTTCATCGACTGGGACGTCCGCAACTACTACTCCGTCTCCATTTCCGGCTACCACATCGCCGAGGCTGGCGCCAACCCGATCACGCAGCTGGCCTTCACGCTGGCCAACGGCTTCACGTACGTGGAGTACTATCTGAGCCGGGGCATGGACATCGATGACTTTGCCCAGAACCTCTCGTTCTTCTTCTCGAACGGGATGGACCCGGAGTACAGTGTCATCGGGCGGGTGGCGCGGCGCATCTGGGCGGTGGCGATGAAGGAGCTCTACGGCGCCAACGAACGGAGCCAGAAGCTCAAGTACCACATCCAGACCTCCGGCCGCAGCCTGCACGCCGAGGAGATTCAGTTCAACGACATCCGCACCACACTGCAGGCGCTCATGGCGGTCTACGACAACTGCAACTCGCTCCACACCAACGCCTACGACGAGGCCATCACCACGCCGACGGAGGAGAGCGTGCGGCGCGCCATCGCGATCCAGCTCATCATCAACAAGGAGCTGGGAATGACGAAGAACGAAAACCCGCTGCAAGGGTCGTACATCATTGAGGAGCTGACGGACCTCGTGGAGGAGGCCGTGCTGCACGAGTTCGAGCGCCTAAACAATCGCGGCGGCGTGCTCGGGGCGATGGAGTCGATGTACCAGCGGGGCAAGATCCAGCAGGAGTCGATGAAGCTGGAGGAGTCGAAGCACTCCGGCGACCGCCCGGTGGTGGGCGTCAACACTTTCCTGCGCGATGAAGACGACGACGCGTCGGGGACGGAGGAGGTGGACCTGATGCGCTCGTCCGACGACGAGAAGCAGCACCAGCTCCACAACCTGAAGGCGTTTCAGGGGCGCTACGCCGACAAGAACGAGGCCGCGCTTGCGGAGCTTAAGGAGGCGGCCCGCGAGGACGAAAACACGTTCGAGGTGCTGATGGAGGCGGTCAAGTACTGCTCCCTCGGGCAGATCACGGAGGCGCTCTTCGAGGTCGGGGGGGAGTACCGGCGCAACATGTAAAAAGTCCCCTGCCGACTCTATTTCCAGAGGAGGGGTGTCTCCATGTTTAGGTCGAAGAGCAAGGCTTCGGTCTCGGCTCCGAACGTAAGGTGAAGCGCGTCGGTGTTGGTAACCCCGGCGCCGTCGCCACTTTCCAGGGAGCGGCCGGCAACTTCCAGGTCCCCGTCCACGACCTGGATCCAGGCCCCACGGTTTACCCCCAAATCGTGCTCGACCCGATCCCCTGCGTCAAACAGGCCTGCGTAGATGTAGGCGTCGGTGTTTACGGGCATCGGGCCGTTCGGACCGGCCTCTTCGGCGGTGTACGGGGCCACGTAGCAGCGGAACTGCCCCTGTCGCTCGTCGGGTGAAAACCCACGCTCGTGATAAGCAAAGTCGGTCCCGGCCCGGTCCGGAACGAGCCACATCTGATAGTTGTGCTCGACGACGTCGTGGTGATTCTCCTCGGAGTGGACCATTCCCTCGCTTCCAGCGCTGATGAGCTGCATCTCCCCGGCCGAGATGCCGGCCTCGTGGCCCTGGTCGTCGCCGTGGGTCAGCGTGCCCGACGAGACGTACGTGACGATTTCCGCGTCGCGGTGCGGGTGTGCGGAGAACCCCTCGTGGGGCTGGATGTGGTTCTCCACCATCACACGCAGCGGCCCGAAATGCATCCAGTCCGGGTCGTGGTAGTTCGCGAACGAGAAGGTCATCCAGTTGTCGGTCCACCCCATGTCTTCAAAGCCCCGCTCGTCACTGCGACGGAGGCGAATGGTGGGGGCGTCGGGGCCGGCAGCCGTCGAGGCATTCATGGTTGGGCGAGGGACGAAGAGGGATAGGGGAAGGGTACAAACGGGAGTGTCAACTACCCGCGGGGAGCCAGCTCAGCCAGGGACTCGAGCGTGTCGATGGTCTCGCCGTTCTGGAGCTCCTCCCAGGTGGGGTAGTCCGTGTACCCGCGCTCGTCTCCGTTATAGAAAGTCTCCTCGTCGGGCACGTTGATGGGCAGGCCCTCTTGGAGACGCTGGGGCAGGTCGGGGTTGGCCAGGAAGGCACGTCCGAAGGCCACAAGCTGGGCGTATCCGCGCTCGATGGCGTCGGCGGCGGAATTGGTGTCGTAGTTGCCGTTGGCGACGAGCGCCCCGTCGAAGGCCTCCCGGACGCCGCCGAAGACATCGGCCGCTTCTCCGTCGCCGGCCACGGGCGGCTTGGGGGCGTCCGGCTCCACGAGGTGGACGTACGCCAGGTCAAACTCGTCGGCCGTTGCCGCCGCCCCGCGAAACGTAGCCTCTGGCGTGTCGTCGTAGATCCCGTGAATGGGAGCGAGGGGCGAGAGGCGCACGCCCACCCGGTCCGACGTCCACACGTCCGTCACGGCGGTCATCACCTCCCGCAGAAAGCGCAGGCGGTCGTCGAGCGACCCTCCGTAGCGGTCGGTGCGGTTGTTGGTGCCGGAGCGAAGGAATTGGTCGATGAGGTACCCATTTGCTCCGTGGATCTCCACGCCGTCGAACCCGGCTCGCTGAGCATTCTCGGCGCCCCGGCGGTACTGCTCCACGATCTCCGGAACCTCCTCCGTCTCCAGGGGACGGGGCGTCTCGAAGGAGACCATGTCCAGATCCGGCGTGATGACTTGTCCTTCAGCGGGAATGGGGGAGGGGGCGACGGGCTTCTCGCCGTCGTGGTACAGGGAGTGCGAAATGCGCCCCACGTGCCAGAGCTGTAGAAAAATGCGCCCCCCGGCCTCGTGGACCGCGTCGGTAACCCTCTTCCATCCATCCACCTGCGCGTCGGAGTAAATACCCGGTGTGCGCGGGTAGCCCTGTCCCTTGGGCGCGACCTGTGTGGCCTCGCTCACGATGAAGGCGGCGTCGGCGCGCTGGCGGTAGTAGGTCGCGTTCATCTCTGCGGGTGCGTTTCCCTCGGCGGCCCGGTTTCGCGTGAGTGGTGCCATCGCCACACGGTGCGGAAGCGTGAGGGGGCCGAGGTCCAAGTCATCGAAGAGAGAAGCCACGAGGAAAAGGGGGGGTGGTGCGCAAGAACAATATCTCAGTCCCATATACCCGGTTTATGAAACGTACGTTCCAGTACCGCCGGCCGATTTCGCGCGTTCTCCGAACAGGCAAAGATGCGGTCAATCTGGAACGATCATTCCAGATGTCGCGCTCAATGACGTGTTGTTTGTGCTAGCACCCCAAAAATAGTGCCCAAGGCCCCCACACCGAGAACTGCGGATCGGGCGTTGCCATAGGTCCTCTCATCCCGCTCGCAATGTATAGCTAGTTCCGTCCTCACAGATACAGTTTCTTCTCATGAACGCCATTGAACTCCACCCCAGCGGCGATGCCTTTAATGCCTTAGAGCCTACGGAGCGTCCCCGTCCGGAGCCCGGACCGGGGCAGGTGCGCGTGCGGCTCCGGGCCGCGTCCATCAATTACCGGGACCTGTCGATTGCCTGGGGGACGTATCCGGGGCAGCAGGACGCGCCCGTCGTCCCGCTCTCCGACGGGGCCGGGGTTGTAGATGCTGTGGGGGAGGGGGTGACGCGCTTCAAGGAAGGCGACCGGGTGGTGAATACCTTCTCGCAGGTGCCGCCCGATGCCCCGCCGTCTGCGTCCCGGCAGGCCCTCGGCGCTCCGCTCGACGGCACCCTGTCGGAGTTTCAGGTCTTCCACGAAAGCGGGGTTTTGCCCGTGCCCGATTCCCTCTCCTTCGAGGAGGCCGCCACGTTGCCGTGCGCGGCCCACACCGCCTGGCACGCCCTCTTTGGGGCGGGCACGCCCGTCCAGCCCGGTCAGACGGTTCTGATGTTGGGGACGGGTGGGGTGTCCATCTTTGCCCTGCAGTTTGCGAAGGCCGCCGGCGCCCGGACGCTCATCACCTCGTCCAGCGACGACAAGCTGGAGCGCGCCCGTGCCCTTGGGGCCGACGAGACCATCAACTACGAGCGCACGCCCGACTGGCACGAGCCCGTCCTGGAGCGGACCGACGGGGACGGGGTGGACTGCGTGGTCGAGGTGGGAGGCACCGGCACGCTGGGCCGCTCCTTTCAGGCCGTCGCGCCGGAGGGCAAGATCGGACTCATCGGGGTGCTCACCGACGCGGACGAAAACCCGAACCCACAGATGCTCATGCAGCGCCGAGGGCATTTGCACGGCATCTACGTAGGCTCGATCGACCATCCGCGCGACTCCTTTGCGGCCATGAACGCCGCGATTGAGGCCAACGCCATTCAGCCGGTCGTGGATCGGACGTTCCCGATGGATGAGGCGCAAGAGGCGTACCGCTACCAGGCCGACCAGGCCCACTTCGGAAAGGTTGTCATCTCAATCTAGGTCCCGAAAGCAGACCCGGCTCAGAGAGAATGGGTGTTTGAGAATCGTTGCGGACGAAGGCATCGGCGGGGCAACGAAGCGCTGGACGGCACGTACCGTAAACCGACAAGTGTTGTCCCACGGAGCCTTCCCTGCAATCTGTGCTCGATCCTCAAATCCTCACCCGCCCCGGGACCGTCCTTCTCGACTCGGCGCGACCCGACGCCGAAAACCGGTGGAGCTACGGCTTTACGGCACCGAAGCGCGTCCACACCGCGTCAACCGCGGCGGATGTGCAAGGACTGGTCGAAACGCTCCAGAGAGAAACGACCCGCGGCAACTACGTCGCGGGGTATTTTTCGTACGAGGCTGGATACCCGTTCGTAGACCTCGAGATTCCGGAGCGGGCCGATTCCACCCTCGCGTGGTTTGGCGTCTATGACGCGCCGCGCCGCCTTGCGCCGGCGGATGTGGAGGCGGGCCTGAAGACCCTCGACGCGCGCCCTGCCGTCGAGGACGTTCGGCTGGGCGTCTCGGAGTCGGACTACATCGACGACGTCCGGGCGGTCCGGCGCCACATCGGTCAGGGCAACGTGTACCAGATCAACTACACGGCCCCGCTTCGCTTCCATGTGAAAGGCGACCCGCGAGGCCTCTATCGTCGCCTGCGGGGTCGCCAACGCGTCCCATACGGGGCATATCTCCACTGTGGCGACCGCCAGATCCTGTCCCTATCCCCGGAGCTGTTCTTTCGGCGTGCGGGCGACCGGCTGGTGACCCGGCCCATGAAAGGCACCATCCGCCGCGGTCGAACGCAAGTTGAGGATCAGGCCCTGCGGGAGGAGCTCGCCGCCGACCCGAAGAACCGGGCGGAGAACCTGATGATTGTCGACCTGCTCCGCAACGACCTGTCGGTATGCTCCCGCCCGGGGACAGTCACGGTGCCGTCCCTCTACGAAACGGAGCCGTACCGGACGGTTACGCAGATGACGTCCACCGTTGAGGGGCGCCTCCAAGACGATGCGGGCCTCGCCGAGGTGCTCCGCGCGCTCTTTCCGTGCGGCTCGATCACCGGCGCCCCCAAGCGCCGCGCCATGCGGATCATTCGAGACCTGGAGGCGGGCCCCCGCGGCGTCTATTGTGGGGCCGTCGGCATGGCGGGCCCGGACGATACGGCGGCCTTCAATGTCGCCATCCGCACCGCCGTCATCGACGGGAGCGAGGGCACGATGGGCATTGGCAGCGGCATCGTGTGGGATTCCGATCCGGCGGCCGAGTACGAGGAGTGTGCCCTCAAGGGCAACTTCCTGACGCAGGATCGGTCCGTGCAGACGCACTCGACGACGCCCCCCGACGACGACCTGAAGCTCATCGAAACGATGCGCGCCGACGGTGAGCAGGTCCTGCTTTTTGACCGGCACGTCGCGCGTCTTGCCCGTTCGGCGGACTACTTCTCGTTCCCGTTCGACGAGGCACGGTTTCGGTGTCGTGCCCGGCGGGCCGTGGCCCGGGCTGAGGAGGGACAGAGCGTCAAGGTTCGTGCGACGCTCGACCGGTGGGGACGCATTGCGGTCCAGGTCACCCCGATTCAGGAGGCCTCCGGCGGGGTGTGGCGGCTGACCGTCGCGGAGGAACGGGTGGACCGTTCCGATCCGCTGTTCTACCACAAAACCACGCGGCGCGGCCTGTACGATCGCGCCCTGCGGGCGGCCCGTGACACTGGGTTCGACGAGGCGATTCTCCTGAATCAGGAGGGGCAAGTCACCGAGGGCGCCTACAGCAACGTGTTCGTCCAGCAGGGCGATGCGCTGTGGACCCCACCGGTGGAGGCTGGGTTGCTGGCGGGGGTGTACCGGGACCACGTGCTGGAGACGCGCCCGGAGGCCGCCGAGCGCCCGCTAGACCTTCAAGACCTTCGAGAGGCAGACGCCTTGTACTGCTGCAACGCAGTCCGGGGCTGGTGCAGAGCGGAGCTTGCGGTGGAGGCTGAGGCCCCCGCCCCGAGTTGAAATTGGGCCCCCAAATCCCTAAAGTATCTCCCGTGGGAAGCAGGGGCAGTCTAAAGATCGAAGCCCTTCCAAACAGGGGTGCCCTTGTCCCGCTCACCATCCCGTACATGAAACACCTGCACGTCATGGCCGACGCAGACGCCGCTCTCGAAGCCCGACTCTCCGACCAAGAGTATCTCCGGCCCCCCTCCGCGTTCGTGGGACAGGCCAACGTGTCGGACCCGGCGGTCTATGATCGGTTCGACGACTTTCCGGAGGGATTCGAGGAGTACGCCGACCTTCTGGACTGGCACAACCGCTGGGACGAGGTCTTCGACGGATCCGACCCGCCCTTCTTCGAGTGGTTCGCGGGCGGTGAGCTGAACGCCTGCTTCAACTGCGTGGACCGTCATCTCCACGAGCGGCCCAACCAGGCGGCCTTCATCTGGGAGGGCGAGGACGGCACGCAGCGCACGCTGACGTACCGGGACCTTTACCGCGAGGTCAACAAGATGGCGGCCTCCCTCCGCGACGTGGGCGTGCAGGAGGACGACGTGGTCACGCTCCATCTCCCGATGGTGCCCGCGCTTCCCATCACCATGCTTGCCTGCGCCCGAATTGGCGCGCCGCACTCGGTCGTCTTCGGCGGCTTCTCGGCTAGTGCCCTCGCCCAGCGGGCCACCGACGCCGACTCCGACGTAATCGTCACGATCGATGGCTACTACCGGCGGGGCGAGTTCCTGCACCACAAGGAAAAGGCCGACACCGCAGTGGAGGAGGCGGACACCGATATTGACACGGTGCTGGTGTGGGAGCGCCACGAGGGCGACCTCCACCCCGACGCCGATCTGGAGGAGGGCCGTGACATTCTCGTGTCCGAACTCCTTGCCAACAACGAGCGAGCGCGGGTTGAGCCGGTGTCCCGGGACGCCGAAGATATTCTTTTCTTGATGTACACGTCCGGCACCACCGGCGAGCCGAAGGGGGCCCAGCACCGGACCGGAGGGTACCTCAGCTACGTGGCGGGCACCTCGAAGTACGTGCTCGACATTGAGCCGGAAGACACATACTGGTGTGCCGCCGACATCGGATGGATTACCGGCCACTCCTACATCGTGTATGGCCCGCTCGCGCTGGGGACGACGAGCGTGATGCGGGAGGGCGCCCCCGATCACCCGCACAAGGGCGTCACCTGGGAGATTGCCGAGCGCTATGATGTCGACATCTTCCATACCTCCCCCACGGCGGTACGGATGTACATGAAGTGGGGCAAGGAGCACCCGGCGGCGTACGACTTCAACTTCCGCCACATGACGACGGTCGGGGAGCCGATCCAGCCTGAGGCGTGGCTCTGGTACTACGAGCACATCGGGAACGAGGACGCCGTCATTGTCGACACGTGGTGGCAGACGGAGACGGGGGGGCACCTCATTACCAACCTGCCGGCCCTGCAGGACATGAAGCCCGGCTCGGCCGGCTATCCGTGCCCGGGCATCCAGCCGGCCATCTACGACAACAATGGCGATCCCGTAGAGGCCGCGAGTGGGCAGGCGGGCAACCTGGTAATCGAGCGCCCCTGGCCCGGCATGCTGCAGACCGTGTACGGCGACGACCAGCGCTTCATCAACGAGTACTGGCGCCGCTTCTCGGACGTCGACTCCGACGACTGGCGCGACTGGGTCTACGAGGCCGGCGACGGGGCCGTCCACGCCCAGGACGGCTACTTCCGTGTCCTGGGGCGCCTCGACGACGTGATGAACGTGGCCGGGCATCGACTCGGCACCATGGAGCTGGAGTCGGCCGTGGCCCAGGTGTCCGAGGTGGCCGAGGCCGCAGTGGCCGCGCGACAGGACGACCAGAAGGGGAATGTGCCCGACGTGTACGTGACGCCTCGCGACGGGGTCGCGGCGTCCGACGAGTTGCGGCAGGACATCGTCGCCGCGATTGAGAAAGAGATCGGAGCCTTCGCCCGCCCGGGGAACGTTATCTTCGTCGGGGACCTGCCCAAGACGCGCTCCGGCAAAATCATGCGTCGTCTCCTCGAGAACATCTCCAACGGCAAGGACCTCGGCGACACCACGACCCTCCGCGACCCGAGCGTCCCCAACGAAATCCGCCGGCAGGTTCAAGAGGCGTAGACGCCAACTCTCTCGCGTCCCACACAAACTACGGCGCCGACGGAACGAGCCGGGTCGTGTTTGTGACCGAGGCCCGCTGAACCGAGGCGGGGGGCGGACGGTCGTGGGATCGAAGGGACCGGGCGAAGAAGCCCGAGGGGTCAAAGCGCAGGCGTCGCACCGTGAGATCGCCGCGGGGGCCCTGCATCCAGCCGTCCCAGTGCGTCGGGGCGGGCCCAAGGGGGAGCGGGTCGGTCCGCGCCGCGCCGCCCGACAGGCTGGAGGCGTGTCCCCGGCCGGGGCGGTTTAGCGGCGCAAACCGCGTGCTGCTCAGGTCAGACAGGTCTTCCGTGACGAGGCTGTCGGCCGCCCACACGGGAAAGAAGCGACGCCCCGGGACGGCGCGCTCCCACCGCCACCGCCGCACGTCGGTGCCGTAGCGACGAGTGAGCGAGTCGACGGCTGTGCGAAATGCCCGGCGTCGGCGCGGCCCCGCGAAAAAGGCTGAATCGGCCGGGGTCGGGCGGCGGCCAATCTCGCGTTGATAGGCGCGCAGCCACTCCTCAAACACAACCGCCCCGATACTGGCCGGGTCGTAGACGGCATCCCAGTTGCGCAGGTACGAGCGGGCGTCGACGGTCGTGGAGTCGGGATCGTCGAGCGAAGCCAAGTCGGGCACGAGGGCCGGAAGGAGGGCGGCCGCCCAGGTGCTCGAGTCGCTCGTGCTCCACCGAGCCGGGGCAACGGGGCCCGTTCGGGCCTGTGCCCGGAGCCCGTCGGCCTGGTGGGCGGCCCAGTCGGACCGACCGACAAGGATGGAGGTGGGGCCGCGATCGACCACGGGCGGCTGGCCCTCAACCGTCCAGGCGCCCGCCGAGTCCACCCGCAGCCCTTCTCCCGCCACGAGATGGAAGTCGGAAGGCGTAGCGTCACGCTCCGCACTCAAGTTGGCCGTGGTGAGCCACCGTGAAAGATCGGTCCGGGCACGGAGGCCAGACCACTCCAATACCCAGGCCGAATCGGGGCGCATCGTGCCGACGCGAACCCCGTTTCCGTACCGCCGAATCTCGACCAACTGCTCATCCCCCTGGGACGGCGCGATACGTTCGTGGCGGACGCGGGCTTCTGTGGAGTCGACGTTGACGGGGGCAAGCTCAGCATCGCTGTGGAGCAGGTAGGTCCATCGTTGGCCCTCCGCGCGGCCGGTGGGAAAGAGTGGAGCGCCCGGGAGGGAGGCCGTGACTGTAGGGGGGGCGCCGGGGCGCCGGATGGCGACCTCCTGCACCACCGGATCGGCCGTGGCCCCCAGTACGTGCTTAGCAAAGAGCGCCGTCTGGGTTGTGTCGCCCGACCCGCGTGCGGCCCACGCTACACTGCGCGAGCGTCCATGCAGGCGGAGCCAGCGCCGGAGCTGACGATCGGCGGTGCGAAAGTTGGCGAGGCCGGAGCCAGAGAGGGCGCTCTTCGGAGTGGGGGCGGTGCTCGTCCAGGCCACCAGCCGTTCGATGGCCAACGAGTGCCAAGGAGCCCAGCGCTCGGGGGTGAGGTTAAAGCGCAGAAATGGGCCCCGCTGGTGCACGCGGTCGGACTGGAGGGCTGCGTTCAGGCCGCGGGCGTATGCCTGAAGGCGCTCTTGAGTCGTGGCGTCGAGCCGATCGTACGCCCGGCGCGCATGGTGCGCGAAGCCGAGCCGACGCGCGTGTCGGTCGATGGACACGAGGTCGCCGCCGAACGCAGTGGAGAGTGTGCCGAGGGCCGTGTACCGCCACACCGTCAGGGTCCAGGCCCGTTTCATGCCGTGCACGTAGCCCAGCGCCGTGAGCGCGTCGGCGGCGTCGGTGGCCTCAATCGTTGCGGTGTGCCGGCTCGTCCAGCCGACCGTCGTGGTGTCGCGGAGGCCGTCGATTGAGTGCTCGGCTGGAGGGGCGGTGACAGGCCCGCTGAGGGTCCACCACAGGACGACCCCGGCGGCAGCAGCCAGGACCCCCGTCAGCCCAAGGTAGAGGCGTCGGGACACGATCTTGGAGAATGGGAAGTGGAAACGAGCAGCGGGCCCTACGATCGAGTGTCATTGAGCCACTGCACAAAGGCATCCAGGGACTTCGCGTTGAGACACTGGTCGGGCGTCAGCCAGCCCTTCCGCCCCACAGCCACGCCCCACTTCACGTAGTCGAGCTCCGAGGTCGCGTGGGCATCCGGGTTGATTGAGATCAGAACCCCCTGATCGGTGGCGTGTCGAACCCACCGCCAGTCGAGGTCGAGCCGGTGTGGGTTGGCGTTCAACTCCAGCGCCACGTTGTGCTCGGCGCACGCCTCGATCACACGTTCGTGGTCGATGGGGTAGCCCTCCCGGCCGAGGAGGAGGCGGCCTGTCGGGTGGCCGAGGATGCGGGTGTGCGGGTTGCCGACGGCCCGGACAAGGCGCTCGGTGGCCTCCTCCTCCGTCATGCTGAAGCCAGTGTGGACGCTTCCCACCACGAAATCGAAGGCCTCGAGGATCTGTTGTTCGTAGTCGAGTGACCCGTCTCGAAGAATGTCGCTCTCGATGCCGTGGAAAATGCGGAAGGGCGTCTCGTCGTCCGCAAGTTCGTCGTTCAGCCGGCCCACCGCGTCGCGTTGGTCGCGGACCTCCTCGGGCGACAGGCCGTCGGCAATGCGGAGCGACTGGCTGTGGTCGCAAATGCCAAAGTACGAGTAGCCGCGGTCCCGCGCCGCTACCGCCATCTCGCGGAGCGTGTGTGCGCCGTCGCTGTAGGTCGAGTGGTTGTGGAGACAGCCGTCGAGGGCCTCCGTCGTGAGAAGCTCCGGCAGGTCGTCGCCGGCCGCCGCCTGCACTTCCCCGTGGCCTTCGCGGAGGGCCGGCGGCACGAACGCCACTCCGGCGGCCTGGTAGAGGGCCTTCTCGTCGGTGTGTTTGGCCGGGGAGCTGGCGTGTTCGGTCAGCGCAGCGCAGTGATCGGGGGTTCCGGTGGTGCGCCACCAGGCCGTTCCAAATTCGTCCGATGACGTGAGGTGTACTGCGACGGGCAGTCCCTCGTCCAGGTGGCCCGTCACCACCGCGTCCTCGGAGGTAGCGTCATCGAGGTGTGGGTCGAGCCAGTCTGTAACCGACGGTGCGGTGTCCGTGGACACGAGGACATCGGCCCGCTCCACGGTTTCGGTGCGGCGCCGAAGGGCACCGGTGGGTTCGGCCCGGTCGACTGCGTCGAGAGCGCGGAGCGACTGAAGAAAGGAGTGGGTTGCCGTCCAGGCGTCGGCGAGACGCCACTGCGCTTCATAGCGCCGGAGCTGGCGCACGTTCTCCAGAATGTTCTGTTGTGTCTTGGCGCCGAAGCCGTCGAGGCTCGCGATGCGGTCGGTCTCCGCGGCGTGCTCGAGCTCATCGAGCGATTCAATATTGAGCTCCGTCCAGAGCCGGCGGGTTCGTTTCGTCCCGAGTCCGTTCACCTGCAAGACGTCCATGAGACCCGGGGGAACGGCACTTCGCAGTTCGTCCCGGAGGGTGAATGAGCCCCCGTGGACAACCTCGGCGATGTGGTCGGCCATTCCATCCCCAATCCCCGATACCTCGACGAGGGTGTCGTCCCGGAGACAGTCGGCGGCGGGGGCATCAAGGTCCTGCAGCGACCGGGCGGCCCGAGAGAAGGCCCGGGCCCGGTGCGGGTTCCCGCCCGTGAGTTCGAGTAGGTCGGCCGTTTCCTGCAAAATCTGGGCAACCTCGTCGTTGCTCATGGGCGTATGTGGCTCGGAGAGAGATAGCGCTGAAAAGAACACTTCCGCAACATGCCGGCCCGCCGAATTGATTCCAGTACGGACCTGAAAGAGTCATGAGGTACGGACCGGTGCAGTTGGGCCGAGGTCGTGGGACTGCTGAAGAATTGTTGATGGTATGTTTACGGCAGGCATATGGGGAAGTGTGGAGGAACCCTGGACGGTCGGGTCATTTGGGGATCAGCGGACTTTGCCGGGCGCTCCAAAGCAAGACGTGTGCTATCGATAACCCTGCTTGGGTGTATTCTTCCCGCGCCGTTCACAGAAAGCGAATGCGAAAACCCCGAGTACGAATGAATTCGACAATTCCGTCTTTTGACAACCTCTTCTGGGCTGTGTATACTAGGTAATTGTGAAGCAGAGCCTACGGATCTGCTTGCGCGTGCACGGCCATTTTGTTTGTGTGAGACTGTTTCTGCGGACCTTCCACCTGCTGGCACGTAGCGCTGAGGGCCGTTCCGGCTGGCCCAACTGGGCTTGACCCCAGTCTCGTACCCCCTCACCCCTGAATTTCACCCTCCAATAGACTCGACTGAGCACTAGCCACTTATGGTCATCCTGGACAAGCTGTCGGTTCACCTTCTGCTCCTGTTGCCCCAACAGTCCGGTGGAAGCGGTGCCATCAACGCCCTCGTTGAACGCTTCAACGAGGGGGGCGAGTGGATGTGGCCCGTTCTCATTTGCCTTATTATTGGGCTCGCGATCTCATTTGAGCGCATCATTTCGCTGAACCGTGCCGACATCAACACGCAGGCGTTCCTGCAGCGCGTGAAGGAGGCCCTTGATGAGGGCGGAATTCCGGCGGCTGAGGAGGAGTGCGCCAGCACGCGAGGCCCCGTCGCGTCTGTCTTCCAGGCTGGACTGCTCCGGGCCGACGAGGGCATCGACGCTGTAGAGGAGGCGGTCGTCTCCTACGGGTCCATCGAGATGAGCTTCCTCGAGCGGGGACTCGTTTGGCTTTCGCTCTTCATTAGCGTTGCCCCGATGCTCGGCTTCCTCGGAACCGTCATCGGAATGATCGAAGCCTTCGACTCGATCGAGCAGGCCGGAGACATTTCCCCGCGGCTGGTGGCCGGAGGAATCAAGATTGCTCTCCTGACGACCGCCTTCGGGCTTATCGTGGCGGTCATCCTGCAGTTCTTCTACAACTACGCCGTGTCGAAGATCGACCGGCTGGTGGCCGAGATGGAAGACGCCTCCATCGAACTGGTCGACGCACTCGTGGCCCTGGAGCGGGGCGAGTCCGCCACGGCTGAGAAGTCAATTCCGGAGAGTGTTGGCGAACGAGAAGAGTAGGGAAGCGGGTGGGTCCCTGCGCGCCGCCGGACTGGGGGGCGCAGGGGGGCGCTTCCCCGGTCCTCTTCTCTCTTTTTCCGACGATAGACTGACACCCCCTTTATGAGTCAGAATGCCATTCTTCCCATTGCCATCTGGGCGGCCATTGCCCTTGCCGGGCTCAGCCTGTTGGGAATGGGCATCTTCGGCCTCCGTAGCCTCGTGTACGGCAAGGTGCAGCCCCTCAGCATCGCCATCATCGCGATTCCTGGGGTCCTGATTGCGATCCTCGGGTCTACGATGGAGACGTGGGTCCAGGCGGGCATATACACCCTTGTCGCCATGTTTGCCTTGGCTGCCTTGAGCCTCTTGTTAACGGGCCTACGCAAGCTTTTCATGATGTAGCCGTCCCGTCCTCGACAACGCACTGAATTGTCCACCGGTAGTGACCTCAAATTATGCCTGGACTGCTGGAGAAGCGGCGCAGCGACCGAGAAGAAGCGTCAATCCCGACCGCGGGAATGGCGGACATTGCCTTCCTGCTCCTCATTTTCTTCCTGGTGACCACGACGATTAACGTCGACACCGGAATCGGCATGACCCTGCCGCCGAAGCTGAAACCAGAGCAGGAGCCTCCTCCGGTGAAGGAGCGCAACCTTATGAACGTGCTGGTCAACGCCTCGGGGGACGTGCTGGTCGACGAAGAGCGGGCCCGGGTGTCCGAGATCCGTGACCGCGTCAAGACCCACGTGCTGAACTACGGACAAGACGCGAGCCTGTCCGTAAGCCCGGACGACGCGGTGATCTCGATCAAGACCGACGCCGCGACGCCCTACAACACGTATATCGAGGTTCTAGATGAGGTGTGGATGTCGTACCGCGAGATCTGGGACCAAATTGCCCGGACCAACCGGCTTCCGGGCCCGGACGGCGGATCGGCGGGACTCGAGCAGACCTATTCCAGCTACCGGGAATACTACAACCAGCTCGGTCCGGACGAGGATAACCAGATTCGGGACACCTTTGGTGCTCAAATTTCGATTGCCGAGCCCGACTCCGGCGAGTAGGAGCCTTGCCTCCTGCACGAGGGCTTCCGACTACACGTTTTTGCTCACTGATACCTCCTTCTCATGGCGTCGCAGAAGTTTCAACGGGGAAGTTCAAGCACGGAGCCGGAGTTTACGACCGCTTCGCTCCCGGACATCGTCTTCATGCTGCTGATCTTCTTTATGGTGGCGACGGTGCTTCGAGAGACGGACATCAAGGTCCGTACACAACTTCCGCAGGCGGAAGCCTTGACGAAGATCGACCAGAAGCGGCTCATCTCGAAGGTGCACATTGGCCCGCTCAAGCGGGGCGAAAATCAGGGCGACACCGCGATCCAGATCGACGATGCCCTTATTGAGAACCGCCGCACCATCCGACAGATTATGTACAACAAGCTGCAGGAGCAGCCGCAGCTGATTGTGTCGCTCAAGGTCGACCAGGAGTCCGAGATGGAGATTATCAATGAGGTGCAGCAGGAACTCCGCGAGGCGAATGCCCTCCGTATCAATTACTCGTCCAATCGCGAGGGGCCTCCTCCGTCCTGATGATTCGCGCCCTCGATCCAAAAAGCTCTGCCTCCCGGCAGGGCTTTTTTGTTTGCCCCGGCCTGTCTTTGGCGGCTTCTTCGCTGAGGAGCGCAGGGCGACTAGACCCACGTACGCTTTTCCCACTGACCCCCAACCACACCACCATCTATGGCCCATCAACTCACCCTGCTCCCCGGCGACGGCATCGGCCCCGAAGTTACCGAGGCGACCCTCCAAGTCATTGAGGCCGCCGGTGTCGACATCGACTGGGACCGGCACCGCGTCATTGGAGCGAATGCGGTCGAGCGGGGACGCCCCGCACTGCCGCCCGACATCGTCGACTCCATTCAAGAGCACGGTGCCGCCCTCAAAGGCCCCGTGACGACGCCGGTGGGACAGGGGTTTACGAGCGTGAACGTCCAGCTCCGCCAGCGCCTGGATCTGTATTCGAACGTCCGGCCCGCCACGAGCCTGGAGGGCCTGGACACGCCCTTCGACGATGTTGACCTGATTATCTTCCGCGAAAACACGGAGGGCCTCTACTCCGGTATTGAGTACTACGACGAGCGGCTCGACATTGCGGACTCGATTGCCCGGGTGACCAAGCGCGGGGCCGAACGCATCATCCGGTTCTGCTTCGAGTACGCCCAGGCCCACGGCCGCGAGCACGTGACGCTCGCCCACAAGGCCAATATCCTTAAGAAAACCTCGGGCCTCTTCCTGGACATCGGCCGGGACATAGCGGCGGAGTACCCGGACATTGAGTTCCAGGACAGCATCATCGACAACCTGTGCATGCAGCTCGTCACCAACCCGGAGAACTACGACTGCATCGTGTCGACGAATCTCTTCGGCGACATTCTAAGTGACCTGACGGCCGGACTCGTCGGGGGGCTGGGCGTGACGCCCGGGGCAAATATTGGGGACGACCTGGCGGTCTTCGAGGCGGTCCACGGGAGCGCGCCGGACATTGCGGGCCAGAACGTGGCAAACCCCACGGCGATGACCCGGACGGCCGCGATGATGCTCCAGCACATTGGAGAGGACGAAGCGGCCACGGCGATCGAACAGTCCCTCTTTGCCATGTACCGGGATGGCGATACGCTGACGCAGGATGTGGGTGGGGACGCCTCGACATCCGAGTTTGCGGATGTCCTCTCGGACCGAGTGGCGAGTAAAGTTGAAGCGTAACTGATTGCCGACCTGATCTACATGATCCAACGCATCCAGACCGTCTACCTGCTTCTTGGCGTCCTCGCACTGGCGGCCATGGGCCTGTTCGAGGTGCCCTGGAGCGACCCCGCTGCACAGCGGTACGCCTGGTTTGTCCCGTCGGTCATCGGGCTGCTCGTGGGCACCGCCGGAACTGCGCTGGGGGCCATTTTCCTCTATGAGCGGCGAAAGACGCAGCGAACGGTCGTGTATGGGCTACAGTTGCTCACCCTCGCGCTTGCAGGGGTGCTGTACGGCGGGCTGTACACGACCGGCACCCTCACGTTCACCGATCCGACGGGCATTTTGTGGAGCCGCACGATCGTGCTGCTTCTTCCCATCATCGCGTATGCCCTGTTCCGGCTGGCGCGCCGGGGGATCGAGAACGACATTGAATTGGTGGAGTCGATGGACCGGATCCGGTAGCTGCGGCATCTCCACGCCCCCCTCATGTCCGATTGGCCTCGCCGGATCTACGTCGTCCTGAGCCTCGGCGTCCTCAGCTTTGCCTTTGCGCCTATTCTGGTGCGATGGGCGGGCGACGTGCCGGGCCTGGCAATCGCGGTGTGGCGGACCGTAACGGCGGCGGCCGTGCTGATTCCGGTCGCGGCGGTCCAGGCCGGGACAGAACTCCGGCGCCTGACGCGTCGAGACGTGACGCTGACGGGGGTGGCCGGCGTCTTTCTGGGACTGCACTTCATCGCCTGGATTGAGTCGCTGTACCACACGACGGTGGCCAGCGCGTCGGTGTTGGTTACCACGAGCCCCATCATCCTGGCCGCTCTCGGCTATGTATTTCTGGGGGAGCGACTGCGCCGCGGGACCGTCCTTGCCATCGGAATTGCGGTCGGGGGGGCGGGGCTGATCGGGTG